>DATJLK010000226.1:0-10325 GCA_035509615.1 Allostellaceae bacterium
CAGCACGTCGAGCGGGCTCGATCCCGGACGGCCGCCGATCGGGCACCAGCCGTCGCCATAGCGGATGGCGCGCCGTGCGGCTTGTGGCCACGCACCACCGACCAGGATCGGCGGATGCGGCTTTTGCACCGGTTTTGGCCAAGCCATGATCGGGTCGAAATTGACCATGTCGCCGTGATATTCGGCTTTCGACTTGGTCCAGATCTCCTTCATCGCCTCGATCCGCTCGCGCATCAGCTTGAAGCGGGTTTTGGGGTCGGTGCCGTGATTCTCCATCTCGTCGGCATTCCAGCCGCCGCCGACGCCAAACAGAAAACGGCCGTTTGACAGCTGGTCGATCGAGGCGACGAGTTTGGCGGTTTGGATCGGGTCGCGCTGCTGCACCAGACAGACACCGGTGCCGAGCTTGAGCCGCTTGGTCGCGATCGCGGCGGCGGTCAGCGCCACAAACGGGTCGAGTGCGTCGTAGTACCGCTTTGGCAATTCGCCGCCGCCCGGAAACGGCGTCTTGCGCGAGACCGGAATGTGCGAGTGCTCGGGCGCCCAGACCGATTCAAAGCCGCGCTCCTCGAGCGCCTTGCCGAGGTCGACCGCCGAGATCGCATAGTCGGTGAAGAACATCAAAGCGCCGAAATCCATCGGTCATCCTCCAGCGGGTTCCATAGCTTGGGTTGCGAGGTTAAGCACGTTCGGGCGCCCGCGGCTAGTGTTCGGCACCAGACGGGTCGCTCCGCTGTCGCTCGCACCGTGCGGCGCTACGGCCAGTTCCATGGACCCGGCACCTGTTTTGAGAACGACCCGCCGCCGAACCCGCGGATCCGCGTCGATGACATTGCACGGCGCACCGTACCGTTCCGCGCAGGACCGCGTGCGATCTTTGCCTAACATCGACGGCGATCCCGCCTCATGGCTGGACAAGCGAAATCGGCCGGGCATGACGTCCCCGGCAATGCCCCGAAGCGGTGACAGCAGGCGCGGCGCGGCTGCACCGGTCAATGTTCATTGGTACAGCCCACTGAGATCCATCTTATGACGGTGGCTGAGCTGGACGGCCGCCCCCCTGCCTGACGATGACTCTGCCGCCGGTTGCCGCGCGTCGGATGGGGGTCCATTCTCGGCGACGCTATTAGGGAGAGGCGATGCCGGCGAGCGGCGGCAAAAGGGTCGGTGTAATCGGCGCCGGAATGGTCGGGGTCTGCGTTGCGAGCTATTTGCAGCGCGACGGCCATCAGGTGTTTATCGTCGAGGCCGGCGAGCCGGGGCACGGCGCTTCGTTTGGCAATGCCGGCGCTTTCAATGCGTCCTCGGTGACGCCGGTGTCGATGCCGGGGGTGATGTGGAAATTGCCCCATTGGCTGTTCGACCCGCTCGGGCCGTTATCGCTGCGCTGGTACTATCTGCCGACGATCGCCCCCTGGCTGGTCCGTTTTATCCGCGCCGGGACTGCGGACAAGGTGCATGCTCAGGCCCGCGCGCTGCGCCCGCTGGTCGGGGCCACCTTGGACGTGCTGCGACCCTTGGTGCGAGATGCCGCCGCCGAGGATCTCGTTCACCGACTTGGCCATCTCTATGTTTATCGCTCGCCCGACGGGCCGCAAAAGGAGCGTCTCGCCTGGGAATTGCGGCGTGAGAACGGGGTCGAGATCGACGAGTTCGACGCCAATGAACTGCGCCAGCTCGAACCGACGCTGTCGCGCGAGTACGTCCGCGGGATCCTGGTACGCGAAAACGGACATACCTCGAACCCGCTCGGGCTGGTCCAGCGCCTGCTCGATCATTTCTTGCGCTCGGGTGGCGAGTTGATCCGTGCGCGCGCTCACGGCTTTGAGCTCGATGGCCGCGCCGTCAGGGCGATCCGCACCGATCGTGGCGATTTTGCCGCTGACGCTGCGGTGGTTTGCGCTGGCGCGTGGTCGCGGCCGCTCGCCGCAGCCCTCGGCGACCGGGTCCCGCTCGAAACCGAACGCGGCTACCACCTGATGATCCGCGACCCCGAAATCAGGCCGCGCATCCCCACCGCCGATGCCGAAGGCAAATTCGTTGCGACCCCGATGGCGGCCGGACTGCGCTTTGCTGGTACGGTCGAACTCGCCGGCCTCAAGGCCCCACCCAATTGGCGCCGAGCGCAGATCCTGCTTGAACAAGGGCGTCGGATGCTGCCGGGCCTGGCGGCGGATCATGCGCCGGACCGCCTCTCGCTATGGATGGGACATCGCCCGAGCCTGCCCGACTCGCTGCCGGCGCTAGGTCGCTCGCGCGCCACGCCTAACGTGATCTATGCCTTTGGTCACGGCCATGTCGGCATGACCGCGGCGCCGATGACCGGGAAGGTGGTGGCTGATCTGATCACTGGCCGACCGCCTTCGATCGACATCGCACCGTTTGCGCCGTCCCGGTTTGCTTGAGCTTGTAAAGCCCATCGCGCCGCGTCTTCCCGCGCGGCCGAGTGATCGCTTTGACGCCCCAGGAATTGGAGAGATTTTCCCCGCCGCGATCTCTGGACCTTGGGGAACTTGCGGAATTGGCCGCCGTTCTCCCGACGTTTGTTCGCTCAGGCTGAGGACCAGCGTCGAAATTATCGGAGTATCGGAAATCATGGTGGATCGCGATCGATCCCGTTCTTCGAACCGCGGCTTTGCGTCGATGGACCAGAAAAAGCAGCGGGAGATCGCCAGCAAAGGCGGCCGGGCGAGCGGCGGCAATTTCAAGAACGACCCCGAGCGCGCCTCCGAAGCGGGCCGCAAAGGCGGCCAGAGCGTCGCGGCTTCCGAGCGCAGCTTTTCGCGCAACCATCAGCTGGCGGCCGAAGCCGGGCGCAAAGGCGGCGAACACAGCCACAGCGGCGCTGCCATGAGCACGCAACGCAGCGGTCGCACCGCCGGCCCCGAGCGGGCAATCAGTCGTCAAAGCACGCACGCCGACCGCCCGGCCGACCGCGGCTTTGCCAATGGCACTGCCAAGGCCGAATTGCTCGAACAAGGCGAGTCTGAGCGCGGCCACGATCAGGATAAAGACCTGGAGTAGCTGTTCGGTCGGCGCAGCAGCCGGGAACGCGACTGAGAAAGCGGCTAGCGCGAGTCTCTCGTCCCGAACGCGTTATCTGCCGCGGCCGCATCTCACCCCTGATCGGGCTGATCCTGCCTCGCCCTTTATCGGGTTAGTGCCTCGCCCTTTATCGGGTTAGTAGGGTGTGCCGTCGCGGTGCACGAAATGCCGGCTGCCGTCCGGCGCCAGCGCGCGGCCGATATCGTCGTCTGGATAGATCACGGTGTCGCCCGGATTGCGGTCGCCAATTTCGAGATAGACGACATCGTGCATCGTCCGGTTCAACAGGTGGTGCGCATTGCCGTCGCCGGCTTTGAACCCGGCGCACATGCCCGGGCGCATCGCGGTCTCGCCGGCATTGGTCACCAGCACCGCCTCGCCTTCGAGAATGTAAATGAATTCATCCTCTCGTGTATGAGTGTGGCGCAATGCCGACAGCCCACCCGGCGGCAGTCGCGTCAGATTGACCCCGAAACTGGCGAGGCCGAAGATGTCGCCGAGCGGGCGGCGCACTCGCCCCGCAACCCGGCTCGCAAATGGCTCGGGATAGCCACGGCCCGGACGTGCCGGCGGCGCCGCCATCGCTTCGATCGCCTGGGCTCTTGCCGCCTCTGCCATGCTCCCCTCCCCTCCTCTCTGCCAAGCCGGCGTTATCCTAGTGTCCTGAACCTGAAGTTCGCAACATGACCTGCCGCGCTGTCCTGACCAAGGTCGGGACCCGTTTTGGCTGTGGGACACCAGCCCGGAGTTTATCCTCGGGCTGGCCGATCGCTGGACCTGGGAGGCGACCGGGACGGCGGCGAGCCTGCCATTGGCCTGAGCATGGTAGCGCTGATGTGAGCCTGTGATGATGTGAGCCCGTGATGGCGGGGATCGGCACGGTCCGGCATCGGGCCAACAATCCGTTGACCGGGTTGATGCCCCGAGCCGCGGCCGCTCGGCGTCGATCGTCTTCTCTGGTCTCGCACCGAGGTGCGCGGCGCATCGACGCAGTGGCAGCTTGCGTCCGGTTCAGCCTCGCCGCACAATGGTCGTGATCCAGGGGCCGTGTGTCAGGCGGTGGTGGGCCATGCAAGTCTCGTATTTCGAAACCGCGCGGTATCGGGTTCCCCCCGCCATCCCGGCCGAGTGGCCGGTTCCGCCCGGGGCTTACGACCCGGAGACCGGGGCCGAGGCCTATCAGGGCATGGTCGACCGGGTCCAGTTTGTCGAGGAACTGGGTTTTGACTGGGTCAGCCTCTCCGAGCACCATTATTCGCCGAGGATCCTGACGCCGAATATTGCGGTCTCAGGGTCGTACATCGCCGCACGCTCGAAAAGGATCAAGATCGCGGTCCTCGGGCCGATTGTCTCGCAGAGCAATCCGGTGCAGGTCGCTGAAGAGATGGCGATGCTCGACACGCTGTCGAATGGCCGGCTCGTTTTCGGAATGCTGCGCGGAACCACCAACGAGTACCTGACCTTTGACCTCAACCCGGCCGAGGCCCGCGAACGTACGACCGAAGGCATGGAGCTGATCCTGAAGGCCTGGACCGAACCACAGCCGTTTGGCTGGCAGGGCCGCCACTATCAGTTCCGCACGGTTTCGGTCTGGCCGCGGCCATTGCAGCAGCCCTTGCCGCCGACCTATTCGCTCGGCACCAGCCGCGAATCCTGCGAGTTTGCGGCGCGGCACCATATTGGCCTCGGCGTCTCGTTCGCGCCGTTCGAGGTCGTCGCCAAATCGACCCGATACTATCGCGAGCAATGCCGGCATTACGGCTGGGAACCGGCCGCCGAACAGATGATCTATCGGGCCAACATTCTGCTCGCCGACACCGACGAGGAAGCACACGAACTTCTGGAGCAGCAGCGCCGGGGGGCCGCACCGTTCCCGATGCGCGCCGGGGTGCGCGAGGCCCTGCTCAAGCTCGATCAGCGCAATGTCGCAGGCGAAGCGCGCTCGCCCAATGTCGGCGGCGTGCTCCCAACCTCGTTCTATGGCGGCCCCGACACCGTCGTCGCACAGATCAGGCGCTGTCGCGACGAAGTCGGTGTCGGCGTGCTCGATCTCGCCTTTCAAAATCCGGGCGCGCCGGACACCGGAAGGCTGATGCGTTCGCTTGAACTCTTCGCCGAAAAGGTCCTGCCGCGCATCCGCGAAGTCTGACGCTGATCACCCTGAGCAACACTGCCCTTCGGGCGCGAAGAAGGATCGCAATCTTCGTTACGCCTGTGTGTCCATTTGTCCACGGCGAGGCCAGATGAAAGTCTCGTATTTCGAAACCGCGCGCTACCGGGCGCCGCGGCAGTTGCCGGCGCAATGGCCGGTGCCGCCCGCCGCGTATGACCGCGATGCCGGGACGCAATCCTATCACGGCATGGTCGAGCGGATGCAGTTCGTCGAAAAGCTCGGTTTCGACTGGATCAGCGTCTCGGAGCACCACTATTCGCCGCAACGGCTCACCCCCAACCCGGTAGTATCGGCAGCGTATCTCGCGGGATACGCGCAGAACATCAAGATCGCCGTGCTCGGGCCGATCGTATCGCAGAGCAATCCGGTGCAAGTCGCCGAAGAGTTGGCGATGCTCGACAATATGCTGCCGGGGCGGCTCGTGGTCGGGATGCTGCGCGGCATCACCGGCGAATACCTGACCTACGGCCTCAATCCGGCGGAGGCGCGCGAGCGCACCAGCGAGGCGATGGAGTTGGTGCTGAAAGCCTGGACCGAACCCCAGCCGTTTGGCTGGCAGGGTCGCCATTTCCGGTTTCGCACCGTTGCCGTCTGGCCGCGCCCACGCCAGCAGCCCCACCCGCCCACCTATGCGCTCGGCACCAGCCGCGAATCGTGCGAGTTCGCCGCGCGCCATCATCTCGGGCTCGGCGTCTCCTATGCCCCGTTCGGCGTCATCGCCAAGGCAACCCGTTTTTATCGCGACGCCTGCGCCCAATGCGGCTGGCAGCCCGCACCCGAACACGTCATCTATCGTGCCAACATCCTGATCGGCGAGACTGATGCGGAAGCCGAGGCTTTGCTCGACGAGCAGCGCCGCGCACGGCAAGCCTTTCCGTTGCGTGCCCAAGTGCGCGACGCGCTGCTGGAGCTTGATATCCGCAATGTCGCCGGCGAGGCGCGCACGCCCAATGTCGGCGGCGTTTTGCCGACCAATTTTGTCGGATCGCCGGATACGATCGTCGAACAGATCAAATGCTGCCGCGAGCAGAGCGGGGTCGGCGTCATCGATCTGATGTTTCAGATCCCCGGTTCGGCTGACCTGGGCTTTCTGATGCGCTCGCTCGAGCTTTTTGGGACAAAGGTGCTGCCGCGCATCCGCGATGTCTGAATGCGGGTCTTGCAAAAGGGGTTGATCGTGACACAGGCGGGAGACGCGTTTCGCGAAGGCCATGTCGACGCCGACGGCTTTCGCATCCGCTACATGGAGGCGGGACAGGGACCGCCATTTGTTCATCTGCACGGCGCCGGCGGGTTGCGGCTGACCCGCGGCCACGATCTGTTGAGCCGTCAGTTCCGGGTCATTGCCTTTGAGATGCCCGGCTTTGGCGCCTCGCCTGAAAACGATCGTTCGCGCGACATGCCCGAATTGGCAGCGACGATGGCAACGGCCACCGATGCGCTGGGCCTCGACCAGTTCAACCTGATGGGAACCTCGTTCGGCGGCAAGACGGCGCTGTGGCTCGCCCTTCTGCAGCCCGATCGGGTGCAGGCATTGGTGCTCGAAGCGCCGGCCGCGATCCGGCCGCATGGCAGCAGGCCGCCCGCGGGGTCGCCCGAAGAGATGGCGCGTCGGCTCTTTGCTCACCCCGAGCGGCTGGCGCCGATGCCGTTGCCCGATCCGGCGGTGCAGGCTAGGCAGGCGCGCCTCACGGCGCGACTGCGCGGGCCCGACCGCGATGCCGATCTCGAAGGACGTCTTCCCGGTCTGGTGGTCCCGACCCTGGTCCTGTTCGGCACGGTCGACCGCGTGATCCCGCCCGAAATGGGACATTTCTACAAAGAATTGATGCCGAACTGTCACCTGGTGTTTGTTTACGATGCCGGGCACGCGATCAGCACCGACCGGCCGGAGGCGTTTGTCGAGGTCGTTGCCGATTTTATCGAGCGTCGCGAGGCGTTTGTGATCAGCCGCACCGACACCGTCATCCACCCCTGACAAATAAGGCGGACACGCACGGGCGGCCCGGGCGCTCGCCAATTTAGGGCGAATATTCACCCTCTGTTGTTGTCATCGCGGTATAACAGCCGCGCGGGTTGGCGGTTTGTCCGGTCGCGACTACGCCTGCTTCTGCATCGCGATGCGCCGGCAGGCAGGAGGCCATCCGGCGAACATTGTCGGTGATTGCGCCTCGCGGTCTTGACCCTGAGTTTTGGGCCCGATTTCTTGGGATAGATCATGCGACCTTGGATCATCGTGTTGTCGAGCACAGTCTTGGCACTCGTTGCCGCGGCAGCGCTGATCCGGCCCGAAGTGACGGGGCTGCCGCATGCGGCGATCCTGCCGCAGCTGCTGGTGTCGCTGCCGACATTGGCGGTGACCGCACTCGCCGTATACGCGCTGTGCGCGATCCTGTTGACATCGGGCGATTTGATCGCCGATGGCTTGCGGGTTCGTTATCATCTGCTGCGCGACCCGGCCCATCCTGATCCGATACGGGCGGATTGGACGGCCGCGTTTGAGCGGAGCGGGTTTCGCCGGCTGGTGCCGCCGCCGGCAGCAGCACAACCGAGGCCGGCGCCGGCAGAGGGCGTCGTGGTGCTTCAAGGACCTTTGCGCCAGCATGATGCGAGGCGCGAGGTCGCACGGCTCTATTACATTGGCGCGGCGCGGGCGCAATTTTTCAGCGCGCTGATCGTGCTCGCCGCCGCCGTCGTACTGGGAGCCGCGCAATCCTCCGGCCCGATGCCGTTTCTGCCCGGACCGATCCCCACCATTCCCGCCGCGTTGGCCGTGGCCGGGCTGGTTCTGCTCGCCCTGCTCGCCCGGATCGCGATCGATGTCGCGGCTGAGCCGCTGATCGAGATGATCTCGCGGCTGCCGGCCGAGACTGTTGAGACAGGGTTATTGCGCCGCACCGCCGAGCTGTTGGCCAAGGCGCCCGAGGCCAATGCGCGGCACAATATGTCGGCGCCTGCGACAGCTGCACCGATCCCGGACCGGCTCGGGGCCATTCTCGAACAGGGCCACCGCGCCTTGTTCGAGGCCATCGAGCGCCTAGCGATGACGACCGATGGCCTCGCGACGACGACACGGTCGTCGATCGAGGCTCTCGAAGCCGCTTTTCGCGCGACCGGATCGCGCAATCAAACCGCGCCGCAAGACAGCGCCCTCGATAATAGCGCAATCAGCCCCAGCGCAATCAGCCTCGACGCGATCGGCGAGTTGCGCGATGCCCTCGCCGCCTTGACCGCGATGCTGCAAAGCGTGCGCGACAGACCGGCCGCGGTCGATGCCGATGGCGAACGCGTGGCATCTCCCCCGGCACCTCCAGGCCGCGAGCCCGATCTAGCGCTGGAGCTGCGCAGATTATTGCAGGAAATCGAAACCTCACCCTAAGCCCAGGGCTGGAGCGGGAGCGCATGAAATGTGAAACCGCGTTTCGATTTCATGCGTGAATGCGGCTCTCGGTTTGCCGGAAGAGACGGTGATTCATCGATCGGATCGGAGCCCTGTGGGCTTCGATCCGATACGATCATGGTCTAGTCGAGAGCTGGCGAGCTTATCGCCTCCCTTTTTCAGCCGGGCACGGCAACGATCAGCAGTTCCGGGTCTCTCGCATTGGCAGCCCGGCGATCCTCGCGCCGGTCGTCGGGCGGCGCTGGCGCCGATCCGCGGGTTTCGCGATGACGCCGCAGAGGCTGTCATTACCGGCAATCGAAACCGGCAATCGAGCGACGAAGCGAGCCCGGCGCGATGACTGAACGCGGTCAGAACGGCAGCTTCATGCCGCCGGGCAGAGGCAGACCGCCGGTCAGTTTCTGCAATTCCTCCTCGGTATGGGCGGCAACCTTGCGCCGGGCGTCGGCAAACGCAGCGACAATAAGATCCTCGAGCACCTCAACTTCGCTCGGGTCGAGCAGCGACTTGTCGATCTTGATCTTTTTCATGTCGCTCTTGCCGTTCAAGGTCAGCTCGACCATGCCGGCGCCGGCCACACCGGTCATCTCGATGGTCTCGAGTTGTGCTTGCATCTCGGCCATCTTTTCCTGCATCGCCTGCGCCTGCTTCATCAGCTGGCCGATGTTTTTCATATGCAATCCTCTTCTGCGATGATTTCGTCGGCATCAGCCTCCTTGGCATCCGGCGCTTCGCCATCGGCGGTTTCGCCATCGCCCTCGGTCGCCGCCGCCAAGCGCTCGCGTACCGCGGCGATGGTCGCACCGGGAAAAGTCTCCAACACCGCCTGCACCAACGGGTGGGCGGCGACCCCGTTCCGCAACTCGGTCTCGCGCCGCTCCTGGCGCTGGTGCAGGGTCGGTGCGCCCTCGGCCTCGGAGACGGCGACGAGCCAGCGAGTCCCGGTCCATTCGCCGAGAAGCTGGCCCAATCGATTGGCAAGATCGCGCGGCGCTCCCGGGGCCGGCCGGAACTCGATGCGTCCCGGCTCGAAATGCACGAGATGCAGATGGGCGGCAAGATGCGATCGGAACACCGGCTCGCGGCGCTTGTCGAAAAGGGCGATGACCTCGTCGAAACTTTGCGGCAACGGCTCCAATGCCGCTATCGGCGGGGCCGGCCGCGGGTCGGGCAGCGCTTCGATCGCCGCCTCGGCAAGCTCGACCGATGCGCGGCGCACCGCACCGGCCGGGGAGTTTGGCGTGACCGCGGGCGCTGGTGCAGGTGACTGCGGCTGCGGCTCGCGACGGGGTGGTGGCGAGGCAAGCGGTGTGATTTCGCTGCGTTCAGCAGTATTGCCTCGCAACAGACCCACCAGCTCCGCGGGGGCCGGCAGATCGGCGGCATAGGCGAGCCGAATCAGCACCATTTCGGACGCCTGGATCGGCGACGGCGCCTCCTGCACTTCGCCCAACCCCTTGAGCAGCATCTGCCACACTCGCGCCAGGACCGGCATCGACAGCTTCGCTGCGATCGGGCGGGCGCGCTCACGATCGCCCTCGGCGATCGGGTCGTCGCTGCCGGCGTCGGGAGCCAGCTTGAGCCGGGTCAAAAAATGCGAGAGGTCGAGCAGATCCTGCAAGACCAGCAGCGGATCGGCGCCCTCTTGGTAGAGCCGGTCGAATTGCGCCAATGCTGCGGCCGCGTCGCCGCGCAACACCATCTCCA
>DATJLK010000227.1:0-2580 GCA_035509615.1 Allostellaceae bacterium
CGGCTGGCCAGGATCTGGGCAGATCCAGTCGGTCGATGGCCAATTTTTTAATCATTAAAGGGTCGCTTTTTTACAGCCGATAATGTTTCGGCCTTGGCGCGGACGTTGCATTCGATCTGTACTGTCAACCTGGCGGCAAGAGGATAAAGACCGGCCGCGACTAAAGATCGAGGTGACCGATGGCGCTCATCGAGGCGGACCCGTATTGCTTCGATCTTGATCCGACCCATGCTGCCCTTGTCATCATCGATATGCAGCGAGACTTTCTTGAACCCGGCGGCTTTGGTGCCGTGCTGGGCAATGATGTTTCGCTGCTGCGCCGTACGATCGTCCCTATTCAGGGCTTGCTGCGGGCGGCGCGCGCTGCCGGCATGACCGTGATCCATACCCGCGAAGGCCATCGCCCCGATCTCGCCGATCTGCCACCCGCCAAAAAGGCCCGTGGCAATCTCGCCATCGGCATCGGCGACCCCGGGCCGATGGGCCGCATTCTGGTGCGCGGCGAACCCGGCCACGACATCATCTCCGAGTTGTACCCGCTGGCGGGGGAACCGGTCGTCGACAAGCCCGGAAAGGGGGCGTTTCATGCGACCGACCTCGACGCGATGTTAAAGAACCGCAGCATCACCCAGTTGATCGTCTGCGGGGTCACCACCGAGGTCTGCGTCAATACCACGGTGCGCGAGGCCAATGACCGCGGCTATGAATGCATCGTCGTCGAGGATTGCGTCGGCTCGTATTTCCCGGAATTTCAGGAAATGGGTCTGCGCATGATCAAAGCGCAAGGCGGGATATTTGGCTGGGTGGCACCATCCGAGGCGGTGATCGCCGCGCTGTGCGCATCCCGCACCTAAGGACAAAGGCGATGAACAGCTCAGAACCGGCGCCACGCTGGTGGGTGCCCGGCGACTGGAACGGCTTTTTCGGCCTCTTTACCAATGTCGTGTTGAATGTAATCGTCCTGACCGGATTGTGTCTGCATGTGGTCAACCTTCCGGCCGACATCGTCTATGGCCGGATCCTGCCCGCTCTTGGGATCGCATTGCCCTTGGGCAATCTCTATTATGCCTATCTCGCCTGGCGGCTGGCCAGGAGCGAGCGGCGCAATACCGTTACGGCGATGCCGTACGGGCCGAGTGTGCCGCACATGTTTATCGTCGTCTTTCTGATCATGCTGCCGACCTATCTGAAAACGCATGATCCGCTGCTGGCGTGGCGATCAGGACTGGTCTGGTGTCTGGTCATCGGGACCATTGTGCTGCTGGGCGCCTTCGTCGGACCCACCGTGCGGAAATACACGCCGCGAGCCGCAATGCTCGGCACTCTCGCCGGCATATCCATTGCCTTTATTTCGATGCGGCCAGCCTTCCTCGGCTGGGAAGATCCGTGGCTGTTCATGCTTTCGCTGACCATCATCCTGGTGAGCTGGATGGCCGGGGTGCGTCTGCCCTATGGTTTGCCCGGCGGACTGGTCGCGGTGGTCGTCGGCACCGTCCTTGCCTGGCTGGCGAAGCTCGTCCATTTCGACAATCTAATGCAGCCGGCGGACGTGGTTGCCGCGTTCGGTCAGTTCGGCCTGCGTCTGCCATACCCCTCAACCGACTTTGCCAAGGCGATCGGCAATATCGGCCCATTGCTCGTCACCGCCGTGCCGCTCGGCATCTACAACTTTACCGAGGGCATGAACAATGTCGAGAGTGCCGCCGCCGCCGGCGACGATTACAGTCTGCGCCAGATCCTGCTGGCTGACGGCACCGGGGCGATCGTCGGCGCGTTGCTCGGCAGCCCGTTCCCGCCGGCCGTCTATATCGGTCATCCGGGATGGAAAGCAGTCGGCGGCCGGATCGGTTATTCGCTGGCGACCGGGGTTGTTATTGCCATCGTCTGTTTTCTCGGGCTGACGGCACTGCTGCTCGCGGTCATCCCGCTGGTCGCGATCCTGCCGATCCTGCTCTATATCGGTCTTGTCATTGGCGCCCAGGCGTTTCAGGCGACACCGCCGCGACATGCGCCGGCGATCATCCTGGCGATCCTGCCAAATATTGCCGCCTGGGCCCAGACGATGATCGACGGGGCCCTCAGCGCCGCCGGCACGACCGCCGACAAAGTCGGCATGGCGGCCCTCGGCGCCACCGGCGTCGTTTATCACGGCATGGCCCTGCTGGGTGGTGGCGCGGTGCTCGCCGGATTGATCCTCGGCGCCATCGCTGCCTTTATCATCGACCGGAAGTTCGACTGGGCGGCACTTTTTGCCGCTGCCGGCGCGGTGTTGTCATTCTTCGGCTTTATCCACGGAACCTCGCTCGGCATCGGCAGTTCGACGCCGGTCGCGGTCGGTTATCTGATTGTTGCTGGTGTTTGCTTCGTGCTCAGCCGACAGCGCTATCCGGAAATCATGATCGCCGGCGAGCCCGCAACCGGCGAGCCCGCAGCCGCCGAAGATTGACGCCACGCTCCGACCGGCCGGCGGCTTGGCGGCCGCAGCGCACAACCGCTCGCCCCGCTCCATCGCCCGGCGCTGCCCCTATTCGCCGCATTGCTTGACGAAAAATCGCACGCCTGCCGCGATGCAGGTACCGC
>DATJLK010000228.1:0-18627 GCA_035509615.1 Allostellaceae bacterium
AAAGGGGACGATCCGGCTCGGTCCGCAACAGTTCCGCGGCTGGGGAAGTGTTCCTCAGGCCTCGCCGTAATGGACGCGACGAAAGTTGCGCGACGGGATCAGATCGTCGATGTGGACGTCCCATAAGGTGCTGCCCGACGATCGCTGATGCTCGTGGAACAACTGGTCGAACTGACCTGTTTTGGTGACGGTGGCGGCGTTCAGGCCAAAGCCGCGGGCGATCGCGGCGATATCGCCGCGGCCGTGGATCGCATGCTCCGGATTGACGCCATAGGCACGAAATTTGTGCGATTCGGCGCCGTAGCCGCCGTCGTTCAAGATGCAGATCAGCAACTTCAGGCCATGCCGGCGCACCGTCTCCAGTTCCTGGATGTGCTGGTACAGGCTGCCGTCGCCGTCGATCAGCATGATTTTGTCGGTGCCGCGGGCGACAGCCACCCCGATTGTCGCCGACAGCCCCGAGCCGATCGCGCCGAAATCGAGCGGGGTGTGGTATTTTCCGGCCGGCCGGCCTTTGAAATGCGTCATCGCAAAGCTGAAGCAGTGGCCGCCGGCGACCACGATATCCCAATCCTTTGGCACCGCGGCGTCAAGTTCGCGCACGGCCGGCCGTGGATCGAGGGTTCCGGGGGTCACCGCAAACTCCCTGCTGTCGGGGAGTTCGGCGGTCGCCGCAATCCGCGCTGCGACCGCGTTGCTGCGCCAGCCCGGCCGACGGATGCCGCGCTCGCGCAGCCGGCGGGCGACCGCTTCGGCGGTGGTGCGCGCATCGGCGCGGATGTGGAGGTCAGCTGTCCTGATCCCCTGCCACAGCCCGCGCGGATTGGTGTCGATCTGCACGATCTTGGCGTGGTGGAAAAGATGGCCGCCATCGGTCGTGTAATGACCAAGCCCGGCGCCGGCGCTGATCACCAGATCGCTTTCGGCAAAAAACTCGCGGCCGAGATCGGTTGAAAACCCACCGGCGATGTCGAACGCAAACGGGTTGCCATCAAACAGTCCCTTGGCGAGCAAGGTCGTTGCCAGCAGCGCACCGCTTTCCTCAGCGAGGGCTTCGAGTGCCTGCCGCGCCCCCGACCAGGTGGCGCCACGGCCGCCGATCACGACCGGGCGCTTGGCGGCGGCGATCATCGAAGCGACCTCGTCGACCAAGGCCGGATCGGGCATGACCACCTGCGGCCGCGGGATCAGATCGGTCGAGGGGGTATAGTCGGTTTTGCCCGAAAACGCCTCTTTCTGCAGGTCGAGCGGCACGCTCAGCACCACCGGGCGGCGTTCGGCACGGGCGACATAGAATGCTTCGCGCACGCAATCGAGCGCGCGATCGATGGTGCGGATCGGTACGAAATGGGCGCCGGTCGCCCGCGCCAGCGGCGCCTGGTCGATCTCCTGCATGTACCATGGGGCGTTGATCGGCGCGTCGCCGGCAAAAACCACGATCGGCGCATTGCCGCGCGCCGCCATCGTCAGCGCGGTCATGATCTGGGTGTAGCCCGGACCGCAGGTGACCGAAGCCACCCCTACCTTGCCCGAGGCGCGGGCATAGCCGTCGGCCATCGCCACGGCGCAATGCTCGTGGCGGGCATGGATCAGCCGAGCCTGCTGATTGTCGGCCATCGCCGCCGACCAGTACATGTTGGCGTCGCCCATCAGGGTGAACAAGGTGTCCACGCCCTCGGCCGCAAACGCCTGCGCCAGGATGTCCGAGACTTGGTTGTCGCTCATCCGGTTTTTCCTTTGCGAGAAAAGAGTTGTTTGAGCCAGCCGGGAAACGCGCGCCCGAGGAGCCGGCGGTCGCGACGTGCGGCTGCGGCCGCCGGTCCGGATTGACGCACGGCGGCGCCACCCGGTCCCGCTTCGTCGCCGGCGAACCCGGGTGCGGCCTGCTCCGGTTCCTCGGCATCCGGTTCGGCCGCCACCCGTTCCGCCGCAAGCCGCGCCATATTGCCGGCGAACTCGGCCAAGATCGTCCGCGCGAGATGCACGCCGCCGGCATTGGCAAGGGTTTCGAGCGGGCCGGTGACGTTGAAATTGCCCTCGACCCGCAGCACCGTCGCCGCCGCACCGCTCGCCGTCACCACGCCCGAGGCGAGCGCGCGAGAGGCGCCGCGGCCGTCTATCCCGCGTCCCTCGACCGTGCAGCGCCGCTCGCTGTCGTCATAGGCGAGCCTTGCCTCGCCGCGAAAGATCGCAATCGTCGACCCGAACTTGACCCGCATCGTGCCCTGGCAGGCGTCCTCGCCCGAAGCGGTCAATGTGGCACCCGGTATGCACGAGGCGACCAGTGCCGGGTCGCGCAACATCGGCCACACCCGGCGCGGCGGCGATGGTATCGTGACCGCTTCCTTGATCGAAACCATGCTGCAAGGCTAATGGCAATCGCCCGAGTTTGTCGATGAATGACTTGGATCGCGAATATCTGACCATCGAGCAATGCGTGCCGCACAGTTCGCATTGGGGCGCCTTCTCGGTCCGGCCGCGCGCCGGTGGCGTCGAGATCGCACCGCACCCGCGCGACCCCGATCCGTCGCCGTTGCTTGCCAATATTCCTGCCGCGGTCGCTCATCGCGCCCGTATCGCCCGGCCGATGATCCGCCGCGGCTGGCTCGACGACGGACCCGGCCCCGATCGCCGGCGCGGCCGCGATGAATTCGTCAGCCTCGCCTGGCCGCGCGCGCTCGATCTCGCCGCGGCGGAGTTGCGGCGGGTTTACGCCCAGTCGGGGCCGCAAGGGGTGTTCGGCGGCTCCTACGGCTGGGCCAGCGCCGGCCGTTTTCATGATGCGCAGAGCCAGATCCATCGCTTTTTGAACCTCGCCGGCGGCTATGTCCGCTCGGTCAACAGCTACAGTTCGGGAGCGGCAAGCGTGATCCTGCCGCATGTCGTCGGCCCGCAGGGCTTTGTCGCCGGCAACAATGTCAGCTGGGACGAACTCGCCACCGAGAGCGCCCTGGTGCTGGCCTTTGGCGGCATGGCGCTCAAAAACAACGATGTCGGCGGCGGCGGCACCAGTCGGCATGTCGCGCGCGGTAATTTGCGCATCGCCCGCGAGCGCGGCGTCGAATTCCATCTGATCAGCCCGTTGCGCGACGATCTGCCGGCGGAAACCGGCGCCATATGGCACCCGATCCGTCCCGGGACCGATGTCGCCCTGATGCTTGGCATCGCCCATACCCTGATGATCGAGGGTCGCCACGACCGCGGTTTTCTCGATCGTTATTGCGTCGGCTGGCCGGAATTCGCGGTGTATCTGCTCGGCCATTCGGACGGCCAGCCAAAGGACGCGGCCTGGGCCGGCGAAATCTGCGGTCTGCCCGCGGACGACATTGTCGCGCTGGCGCGCCGGGCGGTCGGACGCCGCACCCTGATCACCTGCTCGCAATCCCTGCAGCGCGCCGAGCGTGGCGAGCAGCCGGTATGGATGGGGCTGGTGCTGGCGGCCGTGCTGGGCCAGATCGGGCTGCCAGGCGGCGGCTTTGCGTATGCCCTCGGTTCGACCTCGAACACCGGCAAGCCGCCGCTGGCGGTGCCATTACCGAGCCTGCCGCAGGGCCGCAACAGCATTGGCGATTTCATTCCGGTCGCTCGCATTGCCGACATGCTGCTGAACCCCGGCGCAGGGTTCGACTACAATGGCCGGCGATTGACCTATCCCGACATCCGACTGCTCTATTGGGTGGGCGGCAATCCGTTCCACCACCACCAGGATCTGAACCGCCTGCGCCGCGCCTTTGCCCGCCCCGAGACGGTCATCGTCCATGATTCGGTATGGACGGCGAGCGCGCGTCATGCCGATATCGTGCTGCCGGCGACGATTACCCTGGAGCGCGAGGATATCGGCGGCTCGGCCGGCGACCCGCTGCTGGTGGCAATGCACCGCGCCGTACCGCGCTTTGCCGAGGCCCGCGACGACCACGAAATCTTTGCCGAGTTGGCCGAACGGCTCGGCTTGGAACCCGCCTTTACCGAGGGCCGTTCGCCCAGAGCGTGGCTCGCGCAGATTTATCAGCCGACCCGCCGGGCGTTGCTCGATCGCGGGCTCGATGCGCCCGATTTCGAACGGTTCTGGGAATTGGGCGAATTGATCCTGCCGACCTTGCCCTGGGACGGCGGCCCGTTGCGCGATTTTCGCCATAACCCCGATGCCGCCTCCTTGCCGACGCCAAGCGGCCGGATCGAGATCACCGCGGCCGCGATCACCGCCTTCGGCTATGCCGATTGCCCCGGCCATCCGGCCTGGTTGCCGCCAAGCGAGGCGCCCGGCAGCGCCGCTGCGGCGGGTTATCCGCTGTGGCTGATCGCGAACCAGCCGGCGACCCGCCTGCACAGCCAGCTCGATTTTGGCGCGACCAGCCAAGCCGCCAAGATCAAGGGCCGCGAGCCGGTGCGCATCCACCCGCACGACGCCGCGGCGCGCGGCATCCGCGACGGCGACATCGTCCGCCTCTACAATGACCGTGGCGCGTGCCTCGCCGGCGCTGTGATCAGCGAGGCTTTGCGCCCCGGCGTCGTGCAATTGTCGACCGGCGCCTGGTACGACCCCGACGACCCGGCCGCCGAAAACCCGCTTTGCGTTCACGGCAACCCGAATGTACTGACGCGAGACATTGGCACCTCCCGGCTGGCGCAAGGCTGCACCGGCCAACTCACCCCGGTCGAGATCGAACGCTTTGACCGGTTGGTGCCGCCGATCAGGTGTTTTGATCCGCCACCCGACCGCCCCGCTGACCGCAGCGAGAGCCCGGGCCAAACTGAACGAGGCGGATAAAGCTGCCGCGGCGAGCCGCCGATTCTGATGATCCGCAGCTTGCGTCCGGGCTGTTCTGGGCGTGAACTGGATCGCGCGCTGCTTCGGGGTCTCTTCCGAAACGCTCTATCGCGGCATCCCCGGCGCGCGAACCGCTAGACACAGAAAACGGCTGGCACCGGATTTGCACGTCGCCGGCGGTGTCCCTGACGGTGCTGCTAGCCGATTCCGAAGGCGAACGCGCGAGATTGCTCGAGGCGCGACTGCGCGAGATCAGCGACGCGGTGATCATTCGCGTCCCGACGGCGGGCAACCTGCTCGACGCGGTACGCTCGGTGGCCGCTGATGTGATCATCGTCGATATGGCCCGTCCCGATCGCGATGCGCTCGACGATTTGCGGCGCGTCAATTTAGACAATCCCAGACCTGTCGTGATGTTCGTCGATCGCGACGACCGCGCCTTTATGGAAGAGGCGATTGCCGCCGGCGTCAGCTCTTATAATGTCGTCGATACAGCGTTTCCCGACGTCAAACCGATTGTCATGGCGGCGGTGGCGATCTTTCGCAAATATCAGCAGGTCGCCGCCGAACTGCAGCGCGCCACGACCAGCCTGATGGAACGAGAGGCCGTGAATAAGGCAAAGGCGCTGCTGATGCGCCGACGCAAAATCGATGAGCCGCAAGCCTACCATTGGCTGCGCCGCAAAGCCATGAACGAGAACAAGCGGATCGCGGTTGTCGCCGCAGAATTGCTGGCGGCGGAGGGCGCTTTGAAATGACAGCGGGGGCGCCATTCCGCATCGGTTTGCTCCGCTTGACCGACGCCGCGCCGCTGATCGTCGCCGCCGAGCGCGGCTACTTTGCCGCAGAAGGGCTGGAGGTCCAGCTGTCGGTCGAACCGTCCTGGGCGAACATTTCGGACAAGCTGTCCTATGGGCTGCTCGACGGTGCAATGATGCTGCCGCCGCTTGCCTTGGCGCTGCGGCTCGGGCTGAGCGGCGGCGCGGGGCCCGAGCGCGTCGTCGTCCCGGCGGCGCTGAGCCTCAACGGCAACACGGTGACCTTGGCGGAGCGGTGGATCGCCGCGATCACCGCCAACGATCCGCGGTCTCTCGGCAAACTCGGCCCTATCGAGACGGGCCGCCGCTTTGCCGCGGCCTTGCGCGGCGCACACGCAAAGCCGCATCTCGCGGTCGTGCATACGTTTTCGACACACAATCTGCTGCTGCGCTACTGGCTGGCCACCGCGGGTCTCGACCCGGAGCGGGAGGTCAGCTTTGCCGTTGTGCCGCCGGCCGAGACCTGTACAGCGTTGGCGGAGGGCCGGATCGACGGGTTCTGCGCCGGTGCGCCGTGGGGCGAGATGGCGGCGCGCGCCGGGCTCGGCCAGACGGCCGCGACCTCGCATGCCATCTGGAACAACGGCACGGAAAAGGTATTTGCCGTGCGCGAGGCTCTAGCCGAACAAAGCCCGGCCCGCCTGCAGGCCGCACTGCGCGCGGTACTGCGCGGCGCGATCTATTGCGACCGCCCAGCGAATGCGCCTGAAGTGGCCGAGATCTTGGCTCGCGAAGAGTATCTTGGATTGCCGGCGGAGGTTCTGATGACCTCGCTGCCGGGCGCCGCGAGCCGGCATCCGGCGGGAGCGGTGGCCAACGCAGACATATCGGTGTTCTTTGGCAATGCCGCCAGTTATCCGTGGCGCTCGCATGCGCAGTGGTTTCTGCAGCAGATGGCGCGCTGGGGCTATATCGATGACGGTGTGGATATCGTGGCAACAGCTGCGATGTTTCGCCCTGATCTCTACGCCGAAGCGGCGCGTTCGCTCGAGTTGCCGGTTCCGATCACCGCGGTCAAGAGGGAGGGCGAACATGCGGGATCGTGGCTCCTCCCGGCCGCGCCGTGCCCGATCGAGATGAGGCCTGACCGCTTTCTCGACGGCGCCATGTTCGATCCTGTCTGATTTTTGCGCTGCACAAACTTTATCCTGTTGCCTCCCAGGCGATCAATCGCCTCTCCCGGCGAGGGCGGCTTTCCGTCACTTTCCGCCGCAAACGATTTGGCACGCTCTTTGCTGAATAATAAACCGTCCTCTCATCCGCTGATCCAGCGAGGGACGAGGTGGCCCTAACGGCGGGGCTCCCTATCACCGGCGGCATGCCCCGCCAACAATAATCCATGCGTGGGCCAAGGGTGGTCCGTCGCGGGAACGCATCATAATGGCCAACCGTGATGCCTGGATTTCCGACTGGGATCCAGAAGACGAAAACTACTGGGCAACCAAAGGCAAGTGGATTGCTCGACGCAACTTGATCTGGTCGATCATTGCCGAGCATTTCGGGTTTTCGATCTGGCTGATCTGGAGCATCGTTGCCACCAAACTGCCGCAAGCTGGATTTCATTACACGACAGAGCAGCTGTTCCAGCTGGTGGCGCTGCCGGGCCTGATCGGCTCGCTGATGCGGTTTCCATACACCTTTGCCGTGCCCCGGTTCGGCGGGCGTAACTGGACGATCGTAAGCGTGACGCTGCTCTTCATCCCGACGATCTTGCTCGCCTATTTCGTCGGCCGACCGGATACGCCGTTCCGGCTGATGCTGCTGGTCGCCGCGACGGCCGGTCTCGGAGGCGGCAATTTCGCCTCGAGCATGACCAACATCTCGTTTTTTTACCCGGACCGGATGAAAGGCTGGGCGCTCGGCCTCAATGCGGCTGGCGGCAATATCGGTGTCAGCACCGTGCAGTTGCTGGCGCCGATCCTGATGGGCTGCGGCTTCCTCAACCTTTACCTGGCGGCGCCGCAAGGCTCCGGCGGGCTGTATTTGCAGAATGCCGGGCTGATATGGCTGCCGCTGATCGCAATCGCGATGTTCGGCGCCTGGCGCTACATGAACAATCTGACGACAGCACGGTCGACGTTCAGGGACCAGCTCGTCATCGTCAGGCGCCGGCACACCTGGGTCATGTCCTGGCTCTATGTCGGGACTTTCGGCTCGTTTATCGGCTATTCGGCGGCGTTCCCGCTGCTGATCAAGACGCAATTCCCGGACATCACGATCGGGGTCGCCTTCCTTGGCCCGCTGGTCGGCTCGATCGCCCGCCCGCTGGGTGGCCTGCTCGCCGACAAGATCGGCGGCGCCAAGGTGACGTTTTGGAACTTCATCGCGATGGCGGCGGCGACTGTCGGCGTCATGCATTTCGTCGATGTCAAATCCTTTGCCGGCTTTCTGTCGATGTTCCTGATCCTGTTTATTACGACCGGCATCGGCAACGGCTCGACCTTCCGGATGATCCCGTCGATCTTCCGCGAGGAGAAGCTGAGGACGGCCGGCCAGGATCCGCAGGCGAGAGCGCTGGCGCTGGTCGCCGCCGGACGGGAAAGCGCCGCTGTGATCGGCTTTACCTCGGCAATCGGCGCCTGCGGCGGCTACCTGATCCCGCGCAGCTTCGGCGCCTCGATCGCCGTCACCGGCGGCCCCTATATGGCGCTGGCGGCCTTCCTGGCGTTCTACGGCATCTGCATCGCGTTGACCTGGTGGTACTACATCCGCCGGAGCTTCCTTGCGCAGCGCGCGCCGAGCCTCGCCGCGGCACGGGTTTGAGGAGCCCGGCATGACACCGCAACAAGTGGAGCGCGTCCAGGCGAGTTTCGCCAGGCTCGCCCCGATCGCCGACCGGGCGGCGGCGATGTTCTACACGCGCCTGTTCGAGACGGCCCCCGAAGTCAAGGCGCTGTTCCCCGATGCGCTGTTGCGCGATGCAATGGAACCGCAACGCCGGAAGCTCGTCGCAGCGCTGGCGATGGTCGTGGCCAGCCTCGGCGACATCGACGCGATCACCCCGGCCGTCGCTGAACTGGCGACGCGACACGTCGCCTATGGTGTTTGTCCCCAGCATTATGACGCCGTTGGTGCTGCTCTGTTGTGGGCATTGGAGCAGGGCTTGGGCAGCGACTTCACCCCGGTGGTCAAAGACGCCTGGGCCCAGGCGTATTCCGCCTTGTCCGCGCTGATGATCCGCGCCGCCTATGGCGATGGCGCCGGTGAGGAGCGGCGGCCGTGAAGGGCAAAGCCTGTCGCGACCGGCTGGTTGTCGTCGGCAACGGCATGGCCGGCATGCGGACGGTCGAGGAACTGCTGGCCCGCGATGCCGAGCGCTACGAGATCACGGTGATCGGCACCGAGCCACACCCGAACTACAACCGCATCATGCTGTCGTCGGTGCTCGCCGGCGACAAGAGCGTTGATGACATCGTCATCAACCCGGCCGGCTGGTACGTGGCCAACGGCATCCGGCTGATTGCCGGCGAGCCGGTGAGCGCGGTCGATCCCGCCGCCAAGACCGTGACCATCGGCGGCCAGGCGCTCGGCTACGACAAGCTGCTGCTCGCGACCGGGTCGAAGCCGGTGGCGCCGCCGATTCCGGGGCTCGGACTGGCTGGAGTCCGATCGTTTCGCGACATCGCCGATGTCGAGGCGATGATCGCCGCCGCCGGGGCGCATCGTCGCGCTGTCGTGATCGGCGGCGGGCTGCTCGGCCTGGAGGCGGCGTGGGGGCTGAAGCGGCGCGGCATGTCGGTCGCCGTCGTGCACCTGATGCCAAGTTTGATGGAGCGGCAGCTCGACGTCGCGGCGGGCGAATTGCTGCGCCGCGACCTTGACGCTCGCGGCATCGCGTTCTTTACCAATGGCCAAACCGAGGAAATTGTCGGGACGGACCGGGTCGAGAGTGTCCTCCTCGCCGACGGCCGCGAGATCCCGGCCGACCTGGTCGTCGTGGCGATCGGCATTCGCCCCAATGTCGATCTTGCCTGCGCCGCCCGGCTCGATGTCAATCGCGGCGTCCTGGTCGGCGACGACATGCGCACCAGCGCGCCTGACATATACGCCGTCGGCGAATGCATCGAGCACAATGGCGCAGTGTTTGGCCTGGTCGCGCCAATCTGGGAGCAGGCAAGGGTATGTGGCGCGCGCCTTGCCGGCGACGACACGGCCGTCTACGCCCCACCCCCGGTCTTCACCAGCCTGAAAATCACCGGCGTCGACGTGTTTTCGGCCGGAGCGCTCGCCGCGGCGGAGGAAACCGACGACGAGATCACGCTGCACGACGCCAAGCGCGGCATCTACAAAAAGGTTATTCTGCGCGACAACAGGGTGGTCGGCTGCGTCCTCTACGGCAGTGTCGGCGACGGTTCCTGGTATGTGGAGCTGATGCGTCAGAAGGCGGATGTATCGCCGTTCCGTGACCAGCTCGTATTCGGTCGCGCCTTCGCCGAGCAGGCTGGCGCCGCGGCGACGACGGTCGATGTCGCGGCGATGGCCGACGACGTCCAAGTCTGCGGTTGCAACGGTATCGCCAAGGGCACGATCTGCCGCGCCATCATTGACCAGAAGCTGCAGACGCTCGACGCGGTGCGGGCGCACACCAAGGCATCCTCGTCCTGCGGTTCCTGCACCCCGGTGGTCGAGGCGATCCTGGCGCAGGTCACCGGCGGCGCGATCGTACGGCGTGACGATCCGCCGATCTGCAAATGCACGGAGCTCGGCCACGATGCGGTGCGCCGCGCCATCGTCGAGCAGGAATTACTGACGATTGCCGAGGTTCGGGGCGCCCTCGGCTGGAAAACGACGGATGGCTGCCAGAAATGCCGGCCGGCGCTGAACTATTACCTGCTGTGCGCTTGGCCGGACCGCTATCGCGACGATCCCCAATCGCGTTTCATCAACGAGCGGGCGCACGCCAACATCCAAAAGGATGGCACCTTCTCGGTCGTGCCGCGGATGTGGGGGGGCCTCACGACGGCGCGGGAGCTGCGCGCGATCGCCGATGTCGTCGATAAATACCGGGTGCCGATGGTCAAGGTCACCGGCGGCCAGCGCATCGACATGCTCGGCGTCCGCAAAGAGCAGCTGCCAGCCGTCTGGGCCGACCTTAACGAGGCCGGCCTCGTCTCGGGCCATGCTTACGGCAAGGCGTTGCGTACCGTCAAAACCTGTGTCGGCAGCGAATGGTGCCGCTTCGGTACGCAGGATTCAACCGGGCTCGGCGTCAAGATCGAAAAGATGTGCTGGGGCTCGTGGACGCCGCACAAAGTCAAGCTCGCGGTCTCCGGCTGCCCGCGCAATTGCGCCGAGGCGACGATCAAGGACATCGGGGTCGTCTGCGTCGAGGCTGGCTACGACGTCGTCGTCGGCGGCAATGGCGGGGTCGAAGTCCGGGTGACCGACCATCTGGTGCGGCTGGCGAGCGAGGCAGAGGTGCTCGAGCATGTCGGCGCCTTTCTGCAGCTCTACCGCGAAGAGGCGCGCTATCTCGAGCGCACGGCACCGTGGGTCATGCGGGTCGGCATCGATTATGTGCGTCGCCGGATCGTCGAGGCCGCCGATAACCGCCGCGCTCTGCACCGGCGGTTCCTGTTCGCGCAAAGCTTTGTGCAGACCGATCCGTGGGCGCAGCGCGCCGGCGGTGCCGCCGGCCACGAATACCGCGTTCTGGCCGAGGTCGGCTGAGCCATGCCGGCGCGATGCTGGGTCGAGGTCGGGCGCCTCGACGACATCCCGTGCTGCGGCGCCCGCCGCGTCACGCGAGCCGATGGATCGCCGCCGATCGCGATCTTTCGAACGGCGGATGACGAAGTTTTTGCGCTGGTCGACCGCTGCCCGCACCGCGGCGGGCCATTGTCCCAGGGGATCGTCCAAGGCCGCGCGATTGCCTGCCCGCTGCATGGCTGGGTGATCGAGCTGGGAAGCGGCCAGGCCGAGGCGCCGGACGAGGGCTGCACCGCGACCGTCGCGGTGCGCCGGGTCGGCGATCGCATCCTGCTCGCGTTGCCCGAAGGCGAGATGGCGGCGCCGCCAGGGGAGGCGGCGTGAACAGCGCCGACGCCATCCGCACAACATGCCCCTATTGCGGCGTCGGCTGCGGTCTCATTGTCGCGCCCGACGGGACCATCGCCGGCGACCCCGAGCACCCGGCAAACCGCGGCCGGCTTTGCTCCAAGGGGGCGGCACTCGGCGACACGCTCGACACCGCCGGACGCCTGCTTCAGCCGCGGGTCGGCGCACGCCCGGCCGGCTGGGACGAGGCGCTCGACCTGATCGCCAGGCGGTTTTCCGAGATCATCGCGGCGCACGGTCCGGATGCGGTGGCACTCTATGTCTCGGGCCAGTTCCTTACCGAGGACTATTATGTCGCCAACAAGCTGATGAAAGGCTTCATCGGCTCGGCCAATATCGACAGCAATTCGCGGCTGTGCATGGCGTCTTCGGTGGCGGGGCATATCCGAGCCTTTGGCGAGGATGTCGTCCCGGGGCTGTATGAGGACATTGACGAAGCGGACCTCGCCGTGCTGGTCGGCAGCAATACCGCCTGGTGCCATCCAGTGCTCTACCAGCGCATTGTTGCTGCGCGGGCGACGCGCGGCACGCGGGTCGTCGTGCTCGACCCGCGCCGCACCGCGACATGCGATATGGCCGACCTGCATCTGGCGATCCGCCCGGGCAGCGATGTCGCCGTATTCGCGGCATTGCTGCTGCATCTTGTCGACCGCGGCGCCTGCGACCGCGATTGGATCGGCGTGCACACCATTGGCCTTGCCGCTGCCGTCGAGGCGGCCCGCAGCGCCGTGCCGACGCTCGCCGAGGCGGCTCGCATCGCCGATGTCGCGGTCGATGATCTCGCTGCTTTTTTCGACTGGTTCGCCGCGACCGAGCGCAGCCTCACGCTCTATTCGCAGGGGGTGAACCAGTCTAGGACTGGTACCGACAAGGTCAACGCGATCATCAACTGCCACCTGGCGACCGGTCGGATCGGCCGCCCGGGTATGGGGCCGTTCTCGCTGACCGGCCAGCCAAACGCGATGGGCGGGCGGGAGGTCGGCGCTCTCGCCAACCAGCTGGCGGCGCATACGGGCTTTGCCGAAGAAGGCGGCGTCGACCGGGTGTGCCGGTTCTGGCAGGCCCCGCGCATCGCCACCCGGCCCGGCCTCAAGGCGGTCGATCTGTTCGAGGCGGCGCGCGACGGCAGGGTCAAGGCGCTATGGATTCTCGGCACCAACCCGGCCGCCAGCATGCCCCGCGCCGCCCGGGTTCGCGAGGCGCTGGCGATCTGCCCATTCGTTGTGGTCAGCGATTGCTGGCCGACCGATACGACGGCTTTTGCCGATGTCGCGCTGCCCGCCGCGGGCTGGAGTGAGAAGGACGGCACCGTCACCAACTCGGAACGGCGGATGTCGCGCCAGCGTGCATTTCGCACCCCGCCCGGCGAGGCGCGCCCCGATTGGTGGATGCTGACCGAAGTGGCGCGCCGCATGGGCTGGGAGGCCGCCTTTCCGTATCGCCGGCCGGCCGAAATCTTTCGCGAGCACGCCGCTCTTTCCGCCTTCGAAAACGACGGCAGCGGTCACCGGGCCTTCGATATCGGCGCGCTATCCACCCTGGGTGATGATGAATACGAGCAGCTGCCGCCAATATGCTGGCCACTGCCGAAGGGCTCTGCGCGGAACAGCGGCGCAAGGCGTCTGTTCGGCGATGGCTCGCCCTTCCCGACCGCTGACGGCAGCGCCCGCTTCGTGCCGACGCCCTGTCGCCCGGCATCGGCCGGCACCGATGCGCGGCGGCCGCTGCTTCTCAATACCGGCAGAGTCCGTGACCAGTGGCACACGATGACCCGCACCGGGCGACTGCCGCGCCTGATGGCGCATCAGCGCGAGCCGCTGCTCGACATCCATCCCGAGGACGCGGTGCGGCTGGGACTGGTCGAGGGCGGCTTCGCCCGGGTCGAGAGCGAGCATGGCGAAACCGTACTGCCGGTGCGCTTCTTGACCGCCCAGCGACCGGGCGAGGTGTTTGTGGCGATGCATTGGACCGACGATTTCACATCGGCGGGGCCGATCGGGCGGCTGGTGCAGGCGGTGACCGACCCAGTCTCGGGGCAACCGGAACTGAAACAGACGCCGGTCTGCGTCACGCCGCTCGCACCGTTGTGGCGCGGATTGCTCCTCGGGCGGGCCTGGCAGGTTCCGCGCGGCCCCTATTATTGGGCGCGGGTGCCGCTCGCTCGGGGCCATGCGTTCGATCTGGCCGGCTGGGCGCCGCTGCCCAGCGGTCGCAGTACCGAAACGTGGATCCTGCAGCTGCTTGATGCTGGCGCGTCACCGGAGCTGGTGATCTATGCCGACCCGGCTCGAGGGGCGTTCCGCTATGCAAGCCTCGTGGACGGCCGGCTCGACGCGTGCCTGTTTCTGTCCCGCAATGCCGCCCAACTGCCGCCGCGCGATGCGCTGGCGCCCTTGCTTGGCGGGCCGGTCGACACCGAGACGCGAACCAGCCTGCTTGCCGGGATGCGCAATGCGGCAATGCCAGCCGCCGGGCGCATCATCTGTGCCTGTTTCGGGGTCGGCTTGCACGCGCTCAACGAAGCGATCGTTAATCGCAATCTGACCAGCATCGCCGAGATCGGCGCAACATTGCGCGCCGGAACGAACTGCGGTTCGTGCCTTCCCGAGCTGAACGCGCTCCTGCAGCGCGCGGCATCGCCAACAACGCTGCCCGCCGAATAGGGCGGACTGCGAGCCTGTCCCGAGGACCGGGACGTGACGAAACGCCTTCATTGGCGGGCCGCCGCATGGCGTCGCTGGAAACAGGTGAGGCCGAGCAGCCCGAGCAGGTGTACCGCGGGCCGGGAGCGTCGTCGTCAACCGCCCGACGGTAACGGTCGTCGATGTCATGAACCCTGCGCCCGGGCGCTCGCCTGCTCGGGCGATTTGTCGCCAAGCCGCCCGATTATGACCGCAGAACGGGTAATGCGGCTGCATTAGTGGTGGCACCAGCGAGGTTCTGGATAGCGTCTTAAACCAGCAATCCAGAAGAACTGGCACACCGGGCTGCGCTGGGCGATCCTTGAGGGGGGCCACCGCGCGCCCTGGGTGAGCTCGCTCGCTTTGCGGCACGATTGCTAAAAATTACGCTAAGCGATCTCCACGAGCAGGTAGGGAGTACTTACCTCGTCCCAGCTTTCTCATCAGTTCACAAATGTTCGCTATGGCTTTTGTGAATACGCTTGACATTCCCGCCCGTTTTGGCGATGAAGTCGGCGTCGCTCCAGCTATCGCGGAGAACAGCGCGGCAAATATAATCAATTTCCCTTGATGATCGATTGACGGTACGACTTGCTCGGGGGCAAATGCAGTCACCAACAATAGCTGACGCTGAGATTACGGTGACGGCAACGCCGCCGGCAAAGTCCTATACTGCAAAAGCAGGAGCCGAACTCACCATCGTCGTGCCGACTTTCAACGAGCGCGAAAACGTCGAGTTGCTGCTGGCGCGGCTCGATGCGGCGCTCGGCGAAATCGCGTGGGAGGTGGTCTATGTCGATGATGACTCGCCCGACGGCACCGCCGATAAGGTCCGCGCCCTTGCCCAGGGCGACCCGCGCGTGCGCTGTTTGCAACGTATCGGCCGCCGCGGGCTGGCGACCGCGGTGATCGAGGGCATGCTCGCCAGCAGCGCTCCCTATCTTGCCGTCATCGACGCCGACCTGCAGCATGACGAGACGTTGTTGCCGCAGATGCTGGCGGCAATAAGGGCGAGTGACCTCGATATCGTCGTCGGCAGCCGCCATGTCGCCGGCGGCGGCCTCGGCGAATGGGACCGCCGCCGGGTAACGATCAGCAATGTTGCAGCGCGGCTCGCGCGGCTGGTCGTCGCCGCCGACCTTACCGACCCGATGAGCGGTTTTTTCATGGTGTCGCGCCCGGCTTTCGAGCGCTGCGTTCGACGCCTTTCCGGACAGGGGTTCAAGATCCTGCTCGATCTGTTCGCCTCGACCCCGGTCGCTTTTCGCTTTGTCGAGATGCCTTACATATTCGGCCAGCGGCAACATGGCGAGAGCAAGCTCGACAGCTTTGTCATCTGGGAATACTTGATGCTGCTGGTCGACAAGCTGGTCGGCCGCTATGTTCCCGCCCGTTTCATTTCCTTTGCTGCGATCGGCAGCTTTGGCGTCGTGGTCCATTTCACGATGCTGTATCTAGGTCTGAAGCTGGCGCCGTTCCCGGTGGCGCAGGCGATCGCCGCGCTTGTTGCGATGACCAGCAATTTCCTGCTCAACAATATGCTGACCTACCGCGACCGAAGACTGACCGGCAGGCGCCTGGTCACCGGTCTGTTGTCATTTTATGCCGTGTGCAGCCTTGGTGCGGTCGCCAATGTCGGCATCGCCTCGGCCGCGTTTGCCGAACATTACACCTGGTGGGCGTCAGGTCTGGCGGGTGTGGCGGTCGGCGTCGTATGGAACTACGCTGTCTCTTCCGTTTTCACCTGGCGACGCAAGTGAGCCTCGCCGGGCGGCCGCGGCCATTGCCCGCACACAACCGCACGCCGGCAATACCCGACCGCCTTGATCAGGCGTTGGTCGCAGTAGTTTTTATCGCGGCCAATGTCGCACTCCTCGCCACCGCCCCGGTCCACGGCGATTTCTGGTGGAGCGACGCCCCACGGCACGCGCTGAACGGCGCGTTTGTCAAAGACCTCATCGCGGCAGCACCCTGGCACGACCCGAAGACCTGGGCGATTAACTACTACCTGCAATACCCGTCGCTGACGATATTGTTTTATCCGCCGCTGTTTTATTTTTTTGAAGCGGCGATGTTCGCGGTTTTTGGGGTCAGCAATCTGGCGGCGCAAGCCACGGTCAGCCTGTTTACGGCATTGCTTGGCGCATCAACATACGGTCTCGTCCGTCTCAATTTCCCAAGATGGTCGGCGCTCGGCGCCAGCCTGCTCGTCATCGGCGGTCCCGAAGTCGCATTCTGGGGGCGCCAGGTCATGCTGGACGTGCCCGCCTACGCCGCGCTGGTCACCGGTGTCTACTTTTATGTGCTTTATCGACGCTCGGAACGGCCTCGCAACTTGTATCTTGCGACGGCGGCGATCCTCGCGGCGATTTATATCAAGCTTACCGCCGCGTTCATCGTCCCAGTATTGGCGCTCCATCTTCTTGCAAGCAAGCGCTGGCTCACCTTCCGCGACCGTCACATTATCGCCGCAGCGGTGACCGCCGTCCTGGGACTGGTCCCGGCGATTTTGCTGACGATCAAATTCGGCGCGGTCAACGTGCAATCGGTTGCCGGCCGCTCAACCGATCTGTCGCGCACCAACCCTGCCGCCTGGCTGTTCTACGGCAAGCTAATCCCCGACTATTTGGGCTATGTCGCGACCGCGATCGGGGTTTGCGGTCTTGTCCTCGTGCTGCGGCGGCGGCCGGCGCCGCTCGAGCCGTGGCTGGCGTGGCTTTTGCTGGGGTGGCTTGTCTTCGGTTACCTGTTCTTCTCGGCGATCGATGTTCGCGAACCGCGGCACGGGATGATGATCGCCTTTCCGCTCGTGGTCTTTGCCCTCGTCGCTATGCACCGGGTGCTGCCCGGCCGGGCGGCTGCGGCCGCGATTGCCGTCCTTGGGATTGCCACGTTTCTTTACAGCTTGATCTTCGACCCGCCGCCGCGGATCGAGGGCTATGCCGATGTGGCCGATTATGTCGCTGCGCACGCGCCAAAAAATGGCGTGATCCTGTTTTCCGGGTATCGCGACGGAAATTTTGTCTTTGATTTGCGCACCCACGAAGAGCGCCGCGACCTGTGGACGATCCGAGCCGACAAGCTGCTGCTCCGGATCGCGATCGAACGGCTCCGCGGCGTCGGCCAGGCCGATCTGGACGAACAGCAGATCGCCGATGCACTGCGCCAATACGGCGTCAGCCTGGTCGTCGCGCAATCCGGGTTCTGGACCGACCTGCGCGAGATGGCGCGGCTTTCAGCAGTCCTTCACACGACCGCTTTTAAACGGGTCGCCGATTTTCAAATTACCGGGACGGTACCGCACCCCGATCGCGAGATCGAGATCTACCAGCCGACTTATCCCGTCGGCCCGCCGCAGCGCCATCTGACCCTCGACATGCCGATCATCGGGGAAGCTTTCAAAGGTACGCTCGGCTCGCATTGAACAGCGGCAACCGGCATCGCAACGGGGCTGGAGCCAAAACCGCTGCGGCCGGTCCAACTAACAGCGGCGGCCGCGGGGATGCCGCAAAGCATCCTCGCCCAAGGCGACGATCCGCAGCACGATCGATTTGCTCGGTGCTCTTTTAGAGCATCGGGACAGCAGGCGCTGGACTATCCGCCGGTGTCCGGAAAATCGGTGATGACCACCTCCTCGGTCGCGGTATCGAGGACCGCGCAGCTCAATTGCCGGCCGTTGCCCTGGTCGCGCGCATCGCCGGCCGAGCCTGGGTTGATCACCAGCATTTTGCCGAGCCGGCGGACGAGCTGATGGTGGGTGTGGCCATAGAGCACGAAATCGGCGTCGGCCTCGGCAAAGCGGTCGAGTTCCGCGCTGTGCGGAAACACATAAGTGCCGCGCGGCTCCCATGGCGTTGAATGCACCAGCAGCAGCGTTTTGCCGCCGATGTCGAGCGTCATCCGGTGCGGGCGTTCGGCGAGCCAGCGCAGCAAGGCGTGGTCGATCCAGTCTGCCGCACGTGCGCGCACCCCGTGCGGGCCGAAAAACCCCTCTTCATGATTGCCGAGGATCACTTGCGCGCGGCGGTCCTGCAGTATCCGCACGACCTCGTTCGAAAAGCGGAATTCGTAAATGCTGTCGCCAAGGCAGATCAGTTCGTCGGCGTCGCCGATCAGGTCGAGCGCGCGCCGTAATCCGCGCTCGTTGCAGTGTACATCCGATACGATGCCGATCTTCATTTGGTAACCTTCACGCCTCGTTAAGCTTGCGTCCGCCTCCCCGACCTCCCTCCCGTCCGCCGGAGAGGGAACGATGGCGAGCGCCCCCTCGAACCTTCTTCGCCTGGCAGCGCCGGCCCTAACC
>DATJLK010000229.1:0-8321 GCA_035509615.1 Allostellaceae bacterium
TTTTGCATTCGGACACGCCGATATCTGCGCGAGGCGCTATCCTCCGGGCATCGGCCCGGCTATTTTCGCCAGATCGATATCGAGTGAACCGCCCCCGCTTGCTTCTGTGATCCGCGTCGTTCGACATCCCGGCTCCCAATCGCATCATCCGCGCGGTGCGGTGCTGGCGATCGGCAACTTCGACGGCCTGCACCGCGGCCATGCGCTCTTGATCAAGCGGGCGCAGGATATGGCGCGGTCGGCCGGCCGGCCGGTCGGCGTGTTGACCTTCGAGCCGCATCCGCGCAGCGTTTTCGTGCCCACTTCCGAACCATTCCGGCTGACCCCGTTTCGCGTCAAAGAGCGTGAACTGGCGCGGCTCGGTGTCGACCTGCTGTTCGTGCAGCACTTCGATCTCGCCTTTGCCGCCAAGAGCGCAGAGGATTTCCTGTCGGAAGTCATCGTCGATGCGATTGGCGCCGCGCATGTCGTTGTCGGCTGGGATTGCACCTTTGGCAAAGGGCGCCGCGGCACCCCCGAGATGCTCCGCGCCGCCGGGCGGCAATTCGGCTTTGGCGTTACCGTGCTCGAACCGATTCGCGGCACCAATCAGATCGTCTATTCATCGACCCAGATCCGCGAGTTGCTGCAATCGGGCAAGCCGCACGAGGCCGCGGCACTGCTCGGCCGCTTCTGGGAGATCGACGGCCGGGTTGCGGTTGGCGACCGGCGCGGTCGGACAATCGGTTTTCCAACCGCCAATCTTGGGCTCGGCGAATACATTCGCCCGGCTTTCGGGGTCTACGCGGTCCGGGTGTCGGGTGATGGCATCGACGATCCATTTGCCGGCCGGGCCATCGACGGGGTCGCCAATATCGGGTTGCGGCCGACTATCGGCACGCCCGAGCCACGCCTCGAGGCGCATTTGTTCGACATCGATGCCGATCTCTATGGCCGCCATTTGCGGGTAGCGCTGATCGACTTCATCCGGCCCGAGGTGAAATTCGCCGGGATCGAGGCACTGAAGGCGCAGATTGCGGAGGACGCACGCCGCGCCCGCGAACTCCTCGCCGCCGCCCCGCTCAGCCCGATTTAGCCGACGCGATCGCGGTCCGCCGAGGCGGCCAACCGGATATTTGGGCTCAAGCCGCGTGTTGCCACGCCTTGGCGAAATCAGAGAGCTGGCCCGTTTCGACATCGGAGACGGCCCAGAAGGTCATCCCATTCCAGACCCAATGGACGACGTTATATCCGTGGTACTCCGCCATTTCGGGCGAGCGTCCCCCGGTATGCACTTCGGGCCAGACATAGAGGTCGATGATGTGCTTGTCGCGTTGGTAGACGAGTGCGGCGACCGCGCGTCCGTCGACATAGTCGAGCCGCCCGCCAATGAGTGGAAAGCCGTCGGCTCTGAGGTCTCGAACCGGCGGGGCAAAGTCGAGCCGCCCATCGAACCACGGCTTGACGGTGTGCTTGTCGGTCGAGACAACGTCTTCAAGATGCCCCGGCTGCAGCGCCCGGATGTGACCGGCGACGAGTTCGCGGGTCAAATCAGGCGCGCTCGGCACCGCGATCAACAACGCCAACGCCACCGCGCAACCGGCGCCAAGGCCAAAACCGATCCCGGCACTCCACCAGCCGCGCATCCGCCATCGCCGCGGCATCGCCGGCAGGACGGGTTGAGCCGCATCGAGGCGCGCCAGGATTCGCTGCCGGACCTCGTCGGGAGCCGGCTGGTAGAACCCGTCACGCATCAGTCTGCGAGCACTCAATAACGCTTGTGCGGCCGCCTGACAGACCGGGCATTCCCGGCGGTGAGCTGCAAGGGCGGCGGCTTCCGCCGCGTCAAGCTCGCCGTCAAACTCGGCTTGGACCAACAGCAGCTTGTCGCAAGCGCGCGATAGCGGCGTTTCATGCATGCGATCGCTCCTGGTCGGCAACCGCCTGCATCAGCGCTCGCCGCGCCCGCCACAGGCGTGACATGACCGTGCCGATCGGCGTCTGCGTCACCTCGGCAATCTCCTTGTAAGACAGCTCTTCGAGTTCGCGCAGCACCAGCGTTTCGCGCAATTCGACCGGCAGGCCGCCGAGCACCTCGTGCAACCAATGCTGGTCACGCGATTTGATCAGCGTCACCTCCGGATCGTCCGCGTCTGACGGGAGATCGATCCCCGATTCCTCATCACCCTCCGCCGCAGTACCGGCGAGCGGGACGAACCGGGCGCTGCGATCAAGTTTGAGCGCGTCGTAAGCCGTGTTGCGGACGATCTGCAGCAGCCAGCCGCGAGCGTTACCACTTCTGAAACTTGGGAAATAGGTCAACGCACGCAGCATGGCTTCTTGCACGACATCCTCGGCCGCGGTTGCATCGCGCATCAGCCAGCGGGCGAGATTGTAGGCGGCGTCGAGTTGCGGCAGGATCGCCGCCGTAAACGAGTCGCTACGCGCCGGTGCGGCCTTGCTCCGCCGCAACCCGAATGCTCGTCGCCGGTCTGGCATTTCTGGCCCTTACGGGGTCGCGCCGCGGCCCGGCTTATTCGTTACCGAGTTGGGTTGGCCGGCCGATTTCGGGTCGACCTTACTTGCCGGCGGGTTTGACGACAATCTTGCCGACCATATACGGGTGGATCGAGCAGAAATAATGATAGACGCCCGGTATTGCAAAAGTTTGGGAGAAGCTGTCGTGGGTGTCGAGCGCCGCCGATGCGAACCCATTGTGATCATCCTGTACACGGTGCACTTCGCCATCCTCATTCTTCCACGTGACTGTCGTACCGGCGCTGACGGTGAGATCCGCCGGGCTGAAGGCAAAGTTGGCGATTTTGATCGAGGTGGTTTTTGCCGCGGCATCGACTGTTGCGGCGGCGGCGTAGAGGGTTGGCAGCCCGCCAGCAAGCAGTGCCGCCGCTCCGACCGCGCCAAACAGCAGTCCGAACCGCCGTGCCCGCATCCGCTGTGCCTGCCTATGCGGGACAGGGTTGTTGTCTGTCGTTCCCGCCCTGGCGCGGGAAGGAGGGTGGGCATGAGGGCTTTGCAGGCGCGCCGCCGGCGCGGTGCGACGCGGCATCGGATTTGTCGTCATCGACATCGCACCCTCCCTCATGCGACGAGCGTGCTGTCGGTCAGTGCCGGCGCACCCTTGCTGACGACGTAATCGACGGTCCTGACGCCGAGGTATTTGTGCAGATCGGCGGCCGGGACCGTCATAGGCCCCGGAGCGGCGGCAGTCCCCGGCGCCGGCTGCGGATACGCGGTCGAGGCCGCCGTGTGAAAGGTGACGTTACCCTCAACCTTCTGGATGATCTGGTGGATGTGGCCGTTGAGCACGGTCACCGAGCCAAAACGCTTCAGATAGCCAAGAGCGCGGCCGGCATCCTCGGTCCCCCAGCCCCATTGCGGATAGATCGTCCACATCGGCAGATGGGCGAGGACGACGATCGGGGTGCTGGCGGAGCGGCGCGTCAGGTCTTTTTCCAGCCATTCGAGCTGGTGGTCGCCCAGGGTGGCGAGGCCAGCCGATTTGAACCCGGGTTGGAAGTTGAAGACATTGACCAGAGCGACAAAATGGACCCCGGCCACATCGAAACTGTACCAGCCTCTGCCCTGGGTATTCTTGCCGTAGCGCGCGAGAAAGGCGTTGCCGTTGCCGGCATCGGCGACGTCATGCTCGCCGGGAATAAAGAATACCTGCTTGTTCGCATCCTTGATCACCTGATCGGCGGTATCCCACTGCTCCGCCTTCGACAGATGGCTGATATCTCCGGTGTGGACCAGAAAGGCGGGCTGGTTTGGCATCGCTTTGATCTTGGCAATGGCCTCGCCCAATGTCGCGGTCGGGTTCGGGTTTGCCGGCTGGTGAAATCCGATATGGCTGTCGCTGATCTGAACAAAAGTCAGATCCCCCGACGCCGGCTCGGCCGCGGCTGAGCCGATCAGCCCGAGCGTGCGCGGCACGCCGCCGCTCAGGCTCCAGACGACCCCGGTACCCGCCCATGTCATGCATTTCAAAAGCCCGCGGCGATTGACCTCTGTTTCGCCCCCGGGACCGTCGCGATCAGCCATCTCTCTCTCCTGAATGGCGTGGTTGTCATGCGGATCGAGACTGGAACTCGGCGCGGTTTATTCCGGGATGACAAAGCTGATCGGAGAATGCGGCTCCGCACAATACTGCCCGCCGCTTGCGCCGGGCTCGTTTTGCGGCCAAAGCAAGCCGTGCCTCGCATCGAGGCGCGACCATGCGCGCCTTCTGCCCGGCCAAGACCCGCACTTCGGTCAATCCGCCATGCGCAACGGGCGGACGCATAGCGCTGGAAAAGCGCCACCGAATTGATACACTAGCACCGACCATTGGGGAGTAGCCGCCCGCGCCACAATGCGGGGCTTGCGTCAACATACTTGGCTTCGGCCATGGCGCAGGCGATCGACCGGTCTGGCGAGACCTTTGGCACGGGTTCCCAGCGGCCGGTCGGGCGGCGGGAAACCATGCCAAATCCCTCTCGCGCCCGACCTGACGGCATCCCGGTGGAAGCAATCCTTGTCTCAATCCTGATCGTCGGCGTCGCCGAAATTGGCGACAAGACGCAGATCCTTTCGCTGATGCTCGCAGCCCGCTTTCAACGGCCGGTGCCGATTGTTCTCGGCATCTTGGTCGCCACGATCGCCAACCATTCGGTCGCCGGTCTTGCCGGGACATTGTTCGGCAGCTTGCTGGCAGGCGGATGGCTGCGTTGGATCCTCGGTCTGTCATTCCTGAGCGTCGGGCTGTGGGCGCTGTTCCCGGACAAGTACAAGGATGAGGACCACGGGCTCACTCGTTCCGAGGCGTTCACGACCACCCTCGTTGCGTTCTTTTGTGCCGAGATTGGCGACAAAACCCAGATCGCGACAATCGGCCTGGCGGCGCGGTTCGAAAATTTTTTTCCGGTCGTGATCGGCACGACACTCGGGATGATGCTGGCCAACATCCCGGCGGTGATTATCGGCGACCGGCTAGCGGGCAAGCTGCCGGTCAAAGCGATCCGGATCACCGCCGCGGCACTGTTCTCGGTCTTGGGTATTCTGACGCTGAGCGGCACCCGATGGTGATATCCGAAACGTGTCGCTGCCGCCGGCTGGCATGCCGCGACCGCACGACGCGAACTTCTGTTCTTCGCCGCCCTCCCTGCCAAAGCGGAGCCCCAGAACCTCGAGCGCGGCGTCGGCTGCCCCTCGCTCATGCGAGAGACAGACTCTGGCGCCCGCCTTCACGGGGATGACGAGCGAAAAGAGCGGGGACCAAGCGTTAAATTCGCGCGATCAGGGTTGATGACGATCGCCTCGTGTAGTGCCGAACCGCGACCGTTTCCGAGACGTTTCTGTGGTGCTACACAAGGTGAACACGATGCGCATCCACCATCTCAGCTGCGGCACGATGTGTCCTTATGGCGGACGGCTGTGGGACGGCTTCAGCCCGATCCTTGCGCCCGCAACACTGATCTGCCATTGCTTGCTGATCGAAAGCGAGGCAGGGCTCGTCCTCGTCGATACCGGGTTTGGATTGGGCGACGTCGAAAACCCGCAGCGGCTCAGCACTTTATTCCGCGCCGCCACTCGTGTGCGATTGCGCGCAGAAGATACGGCACGCCGTCAGATCGAGGCCCGCGGTTTTGCCGCCGGCGATGTTCGCCACATCGTATTGACCCATCTCGATTTCGACCATGCCGGCGGGATCGAGGATTTTCCCCAGGCGACGGTACATGTGCTGGAATCCGAACTCGCCGCCGCGACCAGGCGCGACAGCGCGCTCGATCGTGGTCGCTACCGCCCCGGTCAGTGGGGCGGTCCGGTCAACTGGCAGCCTTATATCCCAGATGGCGAACGCTGGTTCGGGTTCCGTTGCGTGCGCGACCTGGTCGGTCTGCCGCCAGACATCTTGCTCGTGCCGCTCGCCGGGCACACGCTCGGCCATTGCGGGATCGCCGTTCGCACCGCCGACGGCTGGCTTCTGCACGCTGGCGACGCCTATTTTTTCCGGGGTGAGATGGATCTCGACCGGTATTGCTGCACACCGATGCTGCGCTATTACCAGCGCCTGACCGCCGCCGACAACGCGGCGCGGCTTAATAACCAGGCACGGCTGATGCAGCTCAAACAGACGCATGGCCGCGCCGTCCGCCTGTTTTGCGCGCATGACGCCAAAGAGCTGGAGATGTTCCCGCCGCCGGCAGCGGAAGTCGTTCCCACCCCGGCGACGCGCTCGAGCGAGCGGGTCTAGCCTGCTGTCAGCGACCGACTGGGATCCATAGTTCGGAATACCGACGGTTCTGGCACCGTGCTTTGCCGCCGCTGCGAACTCCGGCCGCGAACGGTTATGCTTGCGACTTCGCCATGAGGAGGCGCGATGTTCGACAAAGACAAGCTCGAAGCCCTGCGGGCCAAATACGACGGGACCAGGGAAACCGAAGTCGCTCCCGAAAGATTTCGCGAGGCGTTGTCACTGGTTTTCGGCAGCGCTTATCGCCGGCCGATGCCCTATGCCGGAGTTGCGACCCTGCTCGATGAACCACATCGCCCGGATGCCGCCGATCGCCCCGATTTCGCCGGTCTCGATGTGGCGCTGATCGGGGTGCCGATGGATCTGGGCGTCACCAACCGGCCCGGGGCGCGTTTTGGCCCGCGGGCAGTGCGCGAGGTCGAGCGCATCGGTCCCTACAACCACGCGCTCGCGATCACCCCGCGCGCCCGGTGCGAGGTCGCTGATATCGGCGACGTGCCGATGCGCTCGCGCTACAGCCTCGACCAGTCAATCGAGGACATCGCATTTTTTTACGACCGCATCCGTAAAGGCGGGGTCCATCCGGTATCGGTCGGCGGCGACCATTCGATCACCTTTCCGATCCTCAAAGCGCTCGGCGCTGAACAACCGGTCGGCCTCATCCATATCGATGCGCATTGCGACACGATGGGTGCGGTCGATGGCTCGAAGTTCCACCATGGCGGACCGTTCCGCCAGGCGGTGTTGGCCGGGGCCCTCGATCCCGAGCGCACGATCCAGATCGGCATCCGCGGCCCGGCCGAGATCTATTGGGGTTTTTCGTATGATTCGGGGATGACGGTTCTGCACATCGAGGATGTCGACCGGCTCGGCATCGCCGCGGTTGTCGAACGGGCGAGGGCGGTCGCCGGTGACGGACCGACCTATATCTCGTTTGATGTCGACGGCCTCGATCCGGCCTTTACCCCGGGCACCGGCACGCCCGAGCCGGGTGGATTGACGCCACGCGAGGCGCAGGCGATCCTGCATGGGCTGAGGGGGCTCGACATCGTTGGCGGCGATGTCGTCGAGGTCGCCCCGCAATATGACGCCACGACCAACACCGCGATGGTCGGCGCACAAATGCTGTTCGAGATCTTTTCTCTCGTCACTCTCGGCCGCCGCTTTCGCCGTCATACCGGCTGACCCACCGCCGGCTGCAGCTGCTGGCGCGGTGTTACACCTGGTACCATCCCACTTTTACCGTTGCCCCTTGCGAAGGCGGGGGCCGGAGCTTGCGCCTGGGTGCCGGCTTCGCGCGTCATGACCATCATTGTAGGCGGATACCATCTGTCAGAATCGAACCACCAAGTGCACACCCGAACCCGATCGAGATCAATCGAGCAAGCGGAGATCGTCTGGTGTCCGACTGTTGTGTCAGTCGGATCAAATATGTGCCTGCATGCATAACAGCATCGGCCGTGGCTTACCGCCGCAATAGACTAGGAATAGGCAATAGGCATCCGAATTTTTGATCCATCTCGATATCCTTTGGAAATTTATCCTGGAACCTCTCTGTCAAAATCAGAGTTTTACTGGCATAGCTGGCAGGAGGTATGACATGGCAGATCGAGAACAATCCCACATTTCTAAACGCGAGATGGATCAGAAGCCGCAGCGCGGTGATGTTGGCATGGTCGGCCAGAGCCATGGCGGCCAAACCGATCGCGAAAAAGAGCGCGAACACGGCATCAAAAGAGGAGGCACCGTCGGACGCGATGTGCCGGACCTGAGCAAAGGGCACAACACCGAAATCGCGGTGGAGGCCGGCCGCAAAGGCAAGCGCCCTGAAGATAAGCCTTAACCGCGCTCGGTTGCAGAGAGCCTCGCTTTCGGCGGGGCTCTTTCGCGGGTCGACAGTGCCGTCGAGCCCGCCCGCGGCTCCTTGCCGCCGCTGTCGCGACCGGAGATCGGTCTTATTTGATGATTTTGGCGACGACGCCGGCGCCGACGGTGCGGCCGCCCTCGCGGATCGCAAAGCGCAGACCTTCATCCATCGCGATCGGCGCGATCAGTTCGATCTCCATCGAGATGTTGTCGCCCGGCATCA
>DATJLK010000230.1:0-25565 GCA_035509615.1 Allostellaceae bacterium
GATGCCGGCCGACCGCCTCGTCCCGGTCCCGACCGGCGTCACCGATCAGCAGGCGGCGGCGATGATGCTGAAGGGGATGACCGCGTGGTATCTGATCCGCCGGACTCATCAGGTGAAACCCGGCGAGACGATCCTGATCCACGCCGCCGCCGGCGGTGTCGGGCTGATTGTATGCCAATGGGCCAAGCATCTCGGCGCCACCGTGATCGGTACGGTCGGCGACGACGACAAGGCGAGGCTCGTCCGGGCCAATGGCTGCGATCATCCGATCAACTATCGCCGCGAGGATTTCGTCGCCCGGGTGAACGACATCACCCACGGCAGGAAATTGCCGGTGGTTTACGATTCGGTTGGCAAGGACACCTTCTACAAATCGCTCGACTGCTTGGCGCCGCTGGGGCTGATGGCCTCCTTCGGCCAGTCCTCGGGCGCGATCGGACCGGTCGATATCGGTATCCTTGCGGGTAAAGGCTCGCTGTTCCTGACCCGGCCAACCTTGAACACCTATGTCGCGGCGCGGGAGGATCTGCTGACTGCGGCGCGCGAACTGTTCGAGGCGGTCGGCAGCGGAGCGGTCAGGATTTCGATCAACCAGACCTATCCACTGCGCGAGGCTGGCCGCGCCCACCGCGACCTGCAGGACCGCAAGACCACCGGGCAGACCGTGCTGACGGTCTGATGCTTCGGCAAAGTCGGCGAAAGTGAACAGCCGTCCGCGGAAATATGGCTACGGCTTGTTGCGATCTTAGATGATCGATCGTCATGCCCGGACTTGTTCCGGGTATCTGCGGAGCCGCTACGGGAGCTGCGGTGTGCCGCCAGGACGTACGTGGATGGCCGGGTCAAGCCGGCCAAGACGACAAAGGGTGTGGCTAGGCGCTGCCACGCCACACCCATCGAGATCCGCAGCTTAAGTGTTCATCGCATCGAAGAATTCGGTGTTGGTCTTCGATTCCTTAAGTTTGTTGATCAGGAATTCGAGACCGTCGACGGTGCCCATCGGGGTCAAGACGCGGCGCAATACCCACATCTTTGACAGCACGCCGCGATCGACCAGCAGCTCTTCTTTGCGAGTGCCGGATTTGGTGATGTCGATCGACGGGAAGGTGCGCTTGTCGGCAACCTTGCGATCGAGCACGATTTCCGAGTTGCCGGTGCCTTTGAACTCCTCAAAGATCACCTCGTCCATGCGCGAGCCGGTGTCGATCAGCGCCGTCGCGATGATTGTCAGCGATCCGCCCTCCTCGATGTTGCGGGCGGCGCCAAAGAATCGCTTTGGCCGCTGCAACGCGTTGGCATCAACACCGCCGGTCAGCACCTTGCCGGAGGACGGCACGACGGTGTTGTAGGCGCGGGCCAGCCGGGTGATCGAATCGAGCAGGATCACGACGTCGCGCTTGTGTTCGACCAGCCGCTTGGCCTTTTCGATCACCATTTCAGCGATTTGGACATGACGCTGCGCCGGTTCGTCAAAGGTCGAGCTGATCACCTCGCCGCGAACCGAGCGGGCCATATCGGTGACTTCTTCCGGGCGTTCATCGATCAGCAATACGATCAGGTAGACTTCTGGGTGGTTGGCGGCGATGGCGTGCGCGATATTCTGCAGCATCACCGTTTTGCCGGTGCGCGGCGGCGACACGATCAAGGCGCGCTGACCCTTGCCGAGCGGCGTGATCAGGTCAATGACCCGGGTGGTCAGATCGCGGCGCGACGCATCCTCGAATTCGAGCGCCAGCTTTTCTTCGGGATAGAGCGGGGTCAGATTGTCGAAATTGATTCGCTGACGCAGCCGGTCCGGCTCGTCAAAGTTGATGCCGCTGACCCGAAGCAGGGCAAAGTATCGCTCGCCATCACGCGGCGATCGAATCTCGCCTTCGACCGTGTCGCCGGTGCGCAGTCCAAAGCGGCGAACCTGGCTCGGGCTCACATAAATGTCATCCGGACCGGCCAGATAATTGGCTTCCGGCGAGCGCAAAAAGCCAAAGCCGTCCGGCAATACCTCGAGAACACCGTCACCGGAAATCGGCACGTCGTTCTCGGCCAGCTGCTTGAGGATTGCAAACAACATGTCCTGCTTGCGCAGCGAGGAGGCATTCTCGATCTCGAGCTCTTCAGCGAATGCCAACAGCTCGGCGGGAGATTTGCGTTTGAGTTCCTGGAGGTTCATGGAGTGTCGCGAAGAGGTGGGGGCTGAACTCGCCCGTCCAGGCGGATACCTGCGCAAACGACCGGCAGGCCCAAAGGTTCAGGCGAGAGATGACAGGAAGTAACGGGAGGAGAAGGCTCTGATCAGCCATCCCCCATACCGCGATCAGATGGTCAAGTCAAATTCGATATCAAGCCCCTGCGATCTCACCAAATACACGCATTCCAATCAAAATGGCTTGACCACGACGAGCATGACGATTGCGATAAGGACGAGCGCGGGCAATTCGTTGACGATCCGAAAAAAGCGTGACGAATGGCGGTTGCGATCGTCGGTAAAAGCCCGCCGCCAAAGCCCCAGCGCGTGATGATAAACAAGCAGAAGAAACACCATTCCAAGCTTGGTCCATATCCACCCCCGCCGCCAATCCACGATGCCCGGGGTTGCGGCCAGTAATGCGCCCGATGTCAAAGCTGTGATCATCGCCGGATTCATGATCCCGCGGAGCAGACGCCGCTCCATGACTTTGAACGTCTCGGACTGGTCCGAACCGGTCGGCGCCAATGCATGATAAACGAATAGGCGCGGCAGATAGAGCAAACCCGCCATCCACGCGATCACAGCGAGGATGTGCACCGATTTGATCCAGGGAAAAGCGCCGACAAGCCAACTGCTCATGCTGCCCTCTCCGCGAGAGCACAAGTGCCGCCCACCAAAACCCGGCAAAGGGTTCGTTCCGGGACAGCGCTGGAAACGACACTAGCGAGAGCGGAAATAAACGCCGGCTCGACGCCAACGGTCGGCACCCGAAAATAACCCGGCACGCCACACTGCTCGGCGATTGCGCGATAGTCGAGATCGAGTTCGACCAATGTTTCCGAATGCTCCGAAACAAATGATATCGGCACTACGACCAGCGGCACCCCCTCGGCACCGGCGCGGCGAATCTCGGCATCGGTCGCCGGTCCGATCCATTCGAGCGGGCCGACGCGGCTCTGATAGCAGACCTGCCAGTCGAGCCCCGGACGTGCCAAGGCGCTGACAACCGCCCGCGCCGTCAGCTCGATCTGGTTGGGATAGGGATCGCCCGCCGCGACAATCTTTTTCGGCAATCCATGAGCCGTCAACAGCAGCCGCGGCGGCTTTGCAAACCCTGATGCGCGTTCAAGCGCCGGACCGACAAGGCCGGCAATCGCTTCGATAAACCCGGCCTGATCGGGATAGCAGCAGGCGATTCGGGTCGGCTGCTCAAGCCCCCGATCGGCAGCCGCCCGGCGCCAGGCGGCGAGCGAAGACGCGGTGGTGGTGGTCGAGAATTGCGGGTAGAGCGGCAGGCAGACGATCTCCTCGGGGTCCCACGCCGCGACCGCCTGTGCAGCGTCCGCACTTGTCGGATGCCAGTAGCGCATCGCGACGAACGACCGGTGACCGGCGCCAAGCAAAGCGTCGAGCGCTCGTCCCTGGGCTTCGGTGTTGGCGAGCAGTGGCGAGCCGCCGCCGAGCTTGGCGTAGATTTCCCGAGCGACGCGCGACCGGCCCCGCGCGATCACCCGTGCGAGCGGCATGCGCAACAGCCACGGCAGACGAATGATCGCCGGATCGCTGAACAGATTGGTCAAAAACGGCTCGACCGCATCGAGCGAGTCCGGGCCGCCAAGGTTCATCAGCACGATGGCGATACGCGCCATGTCAGGCTGCGGCCGATGCGGTCAACAGACGGGCGAGCCGTGCGACATGCTCGGGCGGTGTTTCGGGAAGGACGCCGTGACCCAGATTGAATACCAAACGCACCCCGCGGCATGCTTGCGAAAGCCGCTTGACCGCGATTTCGAGGGCATCGCCGCCGGTCAGCAGCAGCACCGGATCGAGGTTGCCTTGCAACGCGACGCGCCGGCTCAGCCTGGTGGAGGCAAAGCCGAGCGGCAGTGTCGTGTCGAGTGAAACGGCGTCGACGCCGGTCTCCAGAACATAACGCTCGTAGAGCACCCCGGCACCGCGTGGGAAACCGATCACCGGACATTGCGGATGTCGCGTTTTGACCGCGGCAACGATCCGCGCTGCCGGTTCAATGACCCAGCGCTCAAATTCTGCTTCGGGCAACACCCCGGCCCAGCTGTCGAACAGCTGAACCACCTCGGCCCCCGCCGCAATCTGCGCGTTCAGCAATTCAATGGTGCTTTCGGTCAACAGATCGATCAATCCGCCAAAGCTCTGCGGGTCGCGATAGGCCCAGCCCTTCACCTGCTTGAAATCCCGGCTGGTTCCACCCTCGACCATATAGGTCGCCACCGTCCAGGGGGCGCCGGCAAAACCGATCAACGCCGTTTGCCGGTCGAGTGCGGCGCTGACCTGGCGCACGGTCTCGAAAACCGCGGCGAGATGGGCGATTGCACCTCCTGGGCTGAGCCGACGGATCCCGGCGCTGTCGGTGATCGGATCCAGAACCGGACCCTCGCCCTCGCGGTATGCCAAAGCCTGGCCCATGGCGTGGGGCAGCAACAGAATGTCGGAGAACAGGATCGCGGCATCCATGCCGTAACGGCGTACCGGCTGCAATGTCAGCTCTGTCGCCAAAGCCGGATTGAGGCACAGCTCGACAAAATTCTTCACCTGCCCACGAATGGCCCGGTATTCGGGCAGATAACGACCCGCCTGCCGCATCAGCCACCACGCCGGTGGCGAGAGCACCTCGCCGGCGAGGACGCGCAGCAGTCGCTTTGTCGGGGGATCAGCCATCCAACCAATTCTCCTTTCTCCCATAGATAGTTAAACTAGATAGTTGAAAATTGTTGGGCGGGTGGATATCGGGGATTCAGCGCCGTACCTTGTCATCCTCGGAAACTGCACAGCCGGCACCGCATCGCTCCTGCCCTGCCGAGGCTGGGGACGAAGCGGTGAATTGGCCGCATAGACCGGTGAAATCCGCTGCAAAATATAGGTAGAGAAAATGGTGATTGCGGTGGCCGACGGCGCGATCATGCACAAATCCACCGGACGCCGGAGAACGGCCGGGACAGATGGCAGCTCATGTTGGTAAATCGTTGTAAAACGGGGATGGAAAACCGCGATGGAGATCGGCCGGTGGAAACTTGTGGATGATCTTTTTTTCATGCACATCGCCCTTGGGATGAATACGGCCGCGGTGGTGCCGGTGCGGTGACGCGGTTTCACCTGCACCTTGTTTCCGATTCGACGGGTGAGACCGTGCATTCGGTGGCGCGCGCCTGCCTCGTGCAGTTCGACGAGGTGAACGCCGTCGAGCATGTCTGGAGCATGGTGCGCACTCGCAACCAGATCGAGCGTGTCGTTGCCGGTGTCGAGGCCAATCCCGGCGTCGTGCTGTTCACCTTGGTCAGCGAGCAGCTGCGCCAGCTGCTGCAGCAGGAATGCCGACGGCTTCAGATCCCGGCAATACCGATCCTTGATCCGGTGATCGCCGCACTCGCCTCCTATCTTCATCGTGAAAGCCGCGGCGTGCCAGGCAAGCAGCATCTGCTCGACAACGAGTATTTTGCTCGAATCGACGCGATGACGTTTGCGCTCAATCATGATGACGGGCAGTCGCAATGGGGCCTCGACGACGCTGATGTGGTCCTGGTCGGGGTGTCGCGGACCTCGAAGACGCCGACCTGCCTCTACCTCGCCAATCGCGGCATCAAGGCGGCAAATGTGCCGTTCGTGCCGGGTGTGCCGCTGCCGCCCGAACTGGTCAGCGCGAAACGCCCGCTGGTCGTCGGCTTGACCAACGATCCCGAGCGGCTGATCCAGCTTCGCCGCAACCGGCTCAGCATGCTGCATCATGACGGCAGCACCGAATATACCGATCTTGATGCCGTCCGAGCGGAGGTTCGCGAGGCGCGCCGCGCTTTTGGTGCGCATCATTGGCCGGTGATCGACGTGACGCGGCGCTCGATTGAAGAAACTGCGGCGGCGGTCATGAAGCTCTTGGCGCGGCGTCATGGCATCGATGCCGAATGAGCGACTGATCCTCGCTTCGGCCAGTCCGGTCCGCGCCCGCCTGCTGTACGCTGCCGGGATCGACTTTGTGGTCCGGCCGTCCGCGCTCGATGAGGCGGTGATCAAGCGGCAGTTTCGAGCCGCCGGCCGCAGCGCCCGCGATTGCGCATTGAGCTTGGCCAAGGCGAAGGCGGCGGCGGTCTCGGCGCAATACCCGCAGGCAATCGTGATCGGCGCCGATCAGATCCTGATCTGCGGCACCATATGGTTCGACAAGCCCAATGATCCTGCCGCGGCCCGCCGCCAGCTGCGCTCGCTGTGCGGTCGCGAGCACGTCCTTGAAACCGCGGCGTGCGCAGTGCGAGGCGGCGAGGGGCTGTGGGCGGCATCAAGCGCCCCGCGACTGGGGATGCGCGATCTCAGCGATGGGTTCGTCCACGACTATGTCGACAGCGAGGGTGATGCGATTCTCGGATCGGTCGGCGCCTATCGTTTGGAGGGGCGAGGCGTCCAGCTGTTTGACCGAATCGACGGCGATTATTTTGCAGTCCTCGGACTGCCGCTGCTGCCGCTACTGCGTTTTTTGCGCGAGCAGGGTCATCTTGCTGGCTGAGGTTGCTGGCCGATCTGGCTCCGGCGGCTGGCGTCGTGCTAGATGGCAACCATGAAGATTACCGGAGCCGCTCGTTTGGCCGGTATCATGGGCTGGCCGGTCGCTCATTCGCGCTCGCCGCTGTTGCACGGGTTTTGGCTGGATCAAACCGGTATCGACGGTGCGTATGTGCCGCTGCCGGTGCGGCCCGAGGATATTGAGCCGGCGCTGCGCGCATTGCCGGTCCTGGGATTTCGCGGGTGCAATCTGACGATCCCGCACAAAGAGGCCGCTTTGAGGGTGGTGGACCGGATCGATCCGCTGGCGCGGCGGATCGGCGCCGTCAACACGATCCTCGTCGCCGCCGACGGCAGCCTTGAAGCCAGCAATACCGATATCTATGGCTTTCGCGAGAACCTGCGGGAGAGTGTTCCCGACTGGGAATCGTCATCGGGGGCTGCGGTGGTGCTGGGTGCTGGCGGTTCGGCGCGGGCGGCGGTCGCCGCGCTCGCCGATGCCGGCGTCCGCGAGATCCGGATCGTCAATCGCACGCGGCGCCGGGCTGAGGCGGTTGCTGCCGATCTTGCAACCGCCGATACCGTGATCACGGTTCATCCCTGGGAGTGCGCGAGCCACGTGCTCGAGGGCGCAGGGGTGCTGGTCAATACGACCAGCCTCGGGATGAGCGGCGAGCCGCCGCTCGACCTCGATCTGGCGCCGCTGCGCCTGACGGCGCCGGTTGTTGACATTGTCTATGTTCCACTTGAAACCGGTTTGCTGGCAGCGGCCCGCCGCCGCGGCCATCCGGTGGTTGACGGGCTTGGCATGTTGCTGCACCAGGGGCGTCCGGGTTTTGAGGCGTGGTTTGGCGCCGCAGTCCAGGTGAGCGCCGAGCTTCGCGCCACCATCATCGCGACTTTGGGGTCCTGAGGTGATCGTCGTCGGCCTCACCGGTTCGATCGGAATGGGTAAAAGCACCGCCTCGGCGACGCTGCGCCGCATGGGTGTCGCCCTGTTTGACGCTGATCAGGTTGTCCACCGGTTGCTGGCGCCGGGCGGCGGTGCCGTCACGAAGGTCGAGGCGGCGTTTCCCGGTACGCGGGCTGAGAATGGCGGGATCGACCGCAAGAAGCTGGGGGCGCGGGTATTTGGCGACCCGCAAGCGTTGGCCCGGCTCGAAGCGATTCTGCATCCGATGGTGGCACAGGCCGAGAAGCGGTTTTTGGCGGCCGCTCGCGCCCGGCGAGAGCCGATCGCGGTGCTCGACATTCCGCTGCTATATGAGGCCCGGGGTGCCGCGCGTTGCGACTATGTCATCGTGGTTTCTGCCCCGGCGATGGTGCAGCGGCAGCGGGTCATGCGGCGGCCCGGTATGACCGAGGCGCGGTTTGCCGCTATTCTGCAGCAGCAGATGTCCGATACAGAAAAGCGGCGGCGGGCCGATTTTGTCGTCCCGACCGGGTTGGACCGGGGTCTCAGCCTGCGGCATCTGCGCGTGATTGTCCGGTTTCTGCAGACGCAAGCCCGCCGCCCGCGGCGCCAGACCTGCCGACCGATCTTCCGCCAGTCAATTCATCCGTTATCAAGCCAAAGACCGCGGTGAGCGCCCCCGATGCGTGAAATCGTCCTCGATACCGAAACCACGGGTCTCGATCCGGCTGCCGGGCATCGGATTGTCGAAATCGCCTGCGTCGAGCTGTTGCACCACATCCCAAGCGGCCGCGATTTTCATCGCTATGTGAACCCCGGCCGCGATATTCCGGCCGATGCACACGCGGTTCATGGTCTTAGCGAGGAATTTCTGGCGACTCACCCACCATTTGAAGCGATCGCCGACGAATTGCTGGAGTTTATCGGATCGGATCCGCTGGTGATCCACAATGCCGAATTCGACATCGCCTTTCTGAACACGGAACTGGTTCGACTGGGTCGGCCGATGCTGTCGCCAACCCACATTGATACGCTGACAATGGCGCGGCAGCGCTTTCCCGGCGCCCCGGCGAGCCTCGACGCACTGTGCCGGAAGTTCGATATCGATAATTCCGGCCGCACCAGCCATGGCGCCCGGATCGATTGTGATTTGCTGGCGGCGGTTTATCTGGAGTTGATCGGCGGGCGTCAGCCGGGCCTCGACTTTGCTGCCCCGCAAATGGCGGTGATCAACGCTATTCGGATCGCGCGTCCGGCGCGCGCGCACGCCCCCTCCGCTGAGGAACTGGCCGCCCACAACGCGATGCTGGCGCTCCTCACCGCACCGCTGTGGCAGACCGAAGCCTGAGCTTCAGACAAAGGGTCCGGGCTCCGCTGGCGGTTGCTCGGCGGCTTGCTGATGGCGCAGCAACTCGGCAAAATCGATCGGGTTGATCAGCAGCGGGGGAAAGCCGCCGTCGCGGGTCGCCGTCGCGATGATCGACCGGGCGAACGGGAACATGATCCGCGGTGTCTCGACCAGAACCAGGTGCGCCAGCATCTGTTCCGGCGCGTTCCTGATGGTCACCACCGCGGCATAGGCGAGTTCAACCAGAAAAACCGGCTCGCCTTGAGCGTTGGCGTTGACGTTGATCGTCAGCGTCACTTCATACGCTTCAGAGTTGAGATTGCGCGCCTTGACGTCAACGTTTATTGCTACTTCGGGCTGGGTTGCCGGCTGCATCAGGCTTTGCGGCGCGCGCGGATTCTCGAATGACAGGTCCTTTACATACTGAACATTGAAAAACATCTGCGGGCCATCCGCCGCCGGCGGCAGCGCGTCGGTTTCGCCATTGCCTCTGACCTCTCCCGCCATTTCTGCCTCCTGCGGCGAATTTCCTCGGTGGCTGGCTAGCACGGATTGTCAGCGGGCGGCAACGCGCGGGTGTCCGTTAATGATTTTCCCGGCTCACGAAGCCGCGCAGACGGCTCAAATTGGATCGGGCTTCGATCCGACCCGAAACCGCCTTGTTCGTTGCAAGGGGCCTGTTTGTCGCAAGGATCGGGTCGCGTCGGGTCCGAATACCGGATTGCGTCTAGCCTGGTGGGTCGCGGTTATCGAGATTCGTGCTTTCTTTTGCAGAGCATCGAATCATCTCATCGAGCCGGTGAAACTCGCCCTCAATGACGGTCACACCGGCGCTGCGGCTAAGGCGCGCCGACCAGTGACGGATCAGCCACCGGCGCAGTTGCGGCACGAGCAGAATGAGTGCCGCAGCGTCGCTAACAAAACCGGGAACAATCAGCAGCAGGCCCGCCGCAGCACGCAGCGCCCGGTCAGGCAGGCTCGGAATAAATGGCTGGCGCGGCCCGCTGGCGTGTCTAAAATGAGAGACGACAGCAAGTTTTTCGCGCTGCAGCACCACAATCCCGGCCAGGATGCCCAGAATCAACAGCAGCACGGTGCGCGCAGCGCCAAGCCAGGCTGCGATTTCGAGTGTTGCCCAGATTTCGAGCAGCAGATAGGCGCCAAGTGCCAATCGGAACCCGGGCTTCACGATCTACTCGCCGGATGTGCTTGTCGTCCCTGCACCGGAGCCCTATCTGAGCCTTGGAGCCGATGCGGGCCGATCGCCGGCGATGGCTCCGGGGTGGCGGGGCGCGGGAGACGATGGGCGATTTTCAATACTTCGACATCATCCTTTTCGCGATGATTGCCGCCTTTCTGGTTCTGCGGCTGCGCAGCGTACTCGGCAGACGCACCGGAAACGAACGGCGACGCGATCTCTACGCGAAGCGGCCGGCATCGCTGTCCGACAAGCTTGGTGCCGACAAGGTGGCAACGCCGGATAACCGGGACAAGATCCTGCCGCTGTCGCCATCGGCCGCGAAAGCTGCCGATTCGATAGCCGAAGGGATCGCCCGGATACGCCGCGCCGATCCCGGCTTCGACCCGTCGCAGTTTCTGGCCGGCGCGCGCGTCGCTTTCGAGATGATCGTAAACGCTTTTGCCAAAGGCGACAAATCGGCTTTGCGACCGCTGCTCAGCGACGATGTGTTCAAGCCATTCGCTCAAACCATCGACGATCGCATTACGGCCAAGGAAACCTTTGAAACTCACGATTTGAAGCTCGACGACGCGGAAATCGTCGAGGCCGATATGACGGGTCGGACCGCACGCGTGACGGTCAAGCTTGTATCACACCAGATCAGCGTGACCCGCGCGATGGATGGCAGCATCGTTGACGGCAATCCCGACCATCCGGTCGAAAAAACCGACTATTGGACATTTGCCCGCGATACCCGGTCGGCTGATCCGAACTGGATGCTTGTCGCTACCGGCAGTTGACAGCAGACCCTCCCGCGGCTGCTGCAGGCGGCGATTATTTCAGCAGCGTCAATGCGTTGATTGATCCCGGGCGGCATTCCCCCTAATTTCACCTCTCCGGGACAGCAGGAAGAGCCGGATGGCTGAAAGCGGAACGCGGGTGGCGCTGTTTGTGACGTGTCTGGTCGATCTGTTCCGACCGACGGTCGGCTTTGCCGCGGTCGAATTGCTGGAACGGAGCGGCTGCACGGTTGAAGTGCCGCGGACGCAGACCTGCTGTGGTCAGCCGGCCTACAATTCGGGCGATCGCAGTGCCGCCAAGGCGATCGCGCTCAAGGTTATCGAGACATTCGCCGGCTATGATTTTGTCGTCGCACCATCCGGTTCCTGCGCCGGGATGATCCGCCTGCATTTCCCGGAGATGTTGGCCGACGATCCGGCAAACCTGCGCCGCGCCGAAGAACTCGCGTCTCGCACCTGGGAACTCAGCGCGTTTCTGGTCGATGTGCGCGGCATGCGCGAGGTCGCCGCGCAGTGGCCGCGGGTCGCGACCTATCATGATGCCTGCTCGGGCCTGCGCGAATTGGGGGTGCGCGATCAACCGCGCCGGCTGCTCGGCTCGGTCGCCGGTCTGGAATTGCGCGAATTGCCGGGAGCCGAGATATGTTGCGGCTTTGGCGGCACTTTTTGTGTCAAATATCCGGAAATCTCCGACAAGATGGTCAGCGACAAGGCCGACGACATCGTCGCGACCGGTGCTGAGGCGGTGCTCGCTGGTGATCTCGGTTGTCTGTTGAATATCGCCGGCAAACTCTCGCGCCAGGGACGATCGCTCGAAACCCGGCATCTCGCCGAGGTTCTTGCCGGGATGACCGACGACACGCCGCCGATCGGCAAACCGCGCTGACGATGGAGGCGAAGAGCCGCGACTTCTCGGCGAGCGCCCGCGCCGGACTCGCCAACGATAACCTGCAGCAGGCGCTCGACATCATGACGCAGCGCGGCTTTCCGTCGCGCCGCCTCGAAGTCGTGGCGCGGTTGCCGGAGTTCGAAGCACTGCGGGAAGTGGGCCGGGAAATCAAGGACCACACCCTCGCCCATCTCGACTTTTACCTCGAACTATACGAGCACAATGTTGTCGCTTCGGGTGGTGAGGTCCATTGGGCGCGGACCCCGGAGGAAGCGTGCGAGATCGTGCTGACGGTGTGTCGTACTGCCGGCGCCAGATCGGTCACCAAGGGCAAGTCGATGATCGCCGAGGAGATCGGCCTCAACGACTTTCTCGAAAAGAGCGGCATTACCCCGGTCGAGACCGATCTCGGCGAATACATCATCCAGCTGCGCCATGAGCCGCCGAGTCATCTGATCGCGCCGGCGATGCATCTCGTCAAGGAGCAGGTCGCCGATGCCTTTCGCAGCGCTCATCGGACACTTGATCCGAACCGGCCGCTGGCCGAGCCGCAGGCGTTGTGCGACGAAGCCCGCGCGATATTGCGCCCGCAATTCCTCGCCGCCGATGTCGGCATCACCGGCGCCAATTTCTTGATCGCCGAGACCGGCTCCAGCATCATCGTCACCAACGAGGGCAATGGCGATCTGACCCAAATCCTGCCGCGCGTCCATATCGTGCTCGCCAGCCTCGAAAAACTGGTGCCGACATTTGAGGACGCGGCAACGCTGCTGCGGCTGCTGGCACGTTCGGCGACCGGGCAGGAGTTCTCGTCCTATACGACGGTGTCGACCGGCCCGCGCCGGCCCGGGGACCTCGACGGCCCCGAAGCCTATCATGTCATCCTGCTCGACAATGGCCGCGCGGCCATGCTGGGCGGCGAATTTCACGACATGCTGCGGTGCATCCGCTGCGGCGCCTGCATGAACCACTGCCCGGTCTATGCCGCGGTCGGCGGTCATGCCTATGGCTGGGTTTATCCCGGCCCGATGGGTGCGGTGCTGACACCAAGTCTGATCGGCATCGAAGAAGCGGCCCCGCTGCCCAACGCGTCGACCTTGTGCGGGCGATGCGAGAGCGTGTGCCCGGTCAAGATCCCGCTGCCAAAGATGCTGCGCCATTGGCGCGAGCGCGAATTCGCGAAAAAGCTGGCGCCGCGGATATGGCGAAGCGGGCTCTCAGTGTGGGCCTGGGTGGCACTGCGCCCGGCGCTCTACCACATGCTGACCGAAGTCGCGAGCCGCACCCTTGGCTGGGTCGGCGGCCGCCGCGGCCGGTTTCGCAACCTGCCCTTTGCCGCGGGTTGGACCGGGGTGCGCGACATGCCGGCGCCTGAAGGCCGCAGTTTTCATAGTCTATGGGCCGAGCGTAGCAAAGCGGCGGGCCGAAAGTGACCGCAGCGCGCGACGCGATCCTAGCCGCGATCTGCCGATCGCTGAACCGCGGTCCGCTCGATCCCGCAACGGCAGCGGCGTTGCGTGCCCGGGTTGCAGCGCATCGCCGCAACCTGATCCCGATGCGGGCGGCGGCGCTCGATCATCCGGCGCGGGTCAATTTGTTCGTCGCGATGGCCGAGGCGGTGCAAGCGACGGTGGCGCGCCTGTCGTCGATCGATGCCGTGCCGGAAGCCGTGGCGGCCTATCTTGCCGCCGAGAACCTGCCGGCGGAGCTGGTCATGGCGCCGGATCCCGGTCTCGACCAAATTCCGTGGGAGATGCGGCCGTTGCTGCGCATTCGCCGCGGCCGGGCAGAGGCGGCCGACGCGGTCAGTCTGACCCCATGTTTTGCCGCGATCGCCGAGACCGGGACCTTGATGCTCGCTTCCGGCGCCGCAACCCCGACCAGCCTCAACTTTCTGCCGGATACGCACATCGTTCTGGTCCCGGCGGACCGGGTAGTTGGGACCTATGAGGATGGCTGGGATCGCCTGCGCGACCTGGCGGGCGAATGCGGCGAAGTCGGGCGGCAGCTATTGCCGCGCACCGTTAACTTCATCACCGGGCCGTCGCGGACCGGCGACATTGAACAGCGCATCGTGCTCGGTGCGCACGGGCCGCGCCGTCTCCATATCCTCGTCGTCGAAGACGGCGGGGCCTAGAACATGGCGAAAACGGCGGGTAATCGCGCACCGCCTCTCGGCGATCGGAGGCTGTGGGCCGAGGCGGTACGCGACGTGATCCCGCTGCCGGGTCGCACTGCCCCGATTTTGCCGGCAGCGCCGAGCCCGCCGTCAGGCGCGGCGGCGGCGGCCCCGGCTTGGGTTCCGGAGCGGGAGACGGTTCTGGTCGAGCGGTTCGCCGGCATCGACCGCGCCAATGCCGAGCGGCTCAAACGCGGTCAGCACCCGATCGAGTCGCGGCTCGACCTGCACGGGTTGACGCAATCCGAAGCCCATCAGGTGCTGATCGAATTTGTCGAGGCGTCATATCGAATGGGCCGGCGCTGCGTCCTGGTGATCACCGGGCGCGGGCTCGGCGCGGAGGGCCCGGGCGTGTTGAAGAGCGCGGTGCCGCGCTGGCTCGGCGAAACCGGGCTGCGCCGGCGCATTCTTGCTGTCGCTGCGGCCCAGCCGCGTCACGGAGGTGCGGGCGCAGTCTATCTGCTGCTGCGGCGCCAGCGGCGGCGACAAACGCTTTGCGACACTTGTTGATCTTGAATTTCGCGGCCGGTGGCGCGAAAAGACGGGTGCCGATTTCTGCTGTTCACATGCCGATGCCCGACAACGCCGATCTCGTTCCGTTGATCGAACGCCTGCAATCCGCGCGGGTTCTGTGCATCGGCGATGTAATGCTCGACCACTACATTTTCGGCGAGGTCGAGCGCGTATCGCCGGAAGCTCCGATACCGGTGCTGAACATCGAGCGCGAATTGAAAACCTTGGGCGGCGCCGGCAACGTGCTGCGCAATCTGGCTGCCCTTGGCGCGCAAGCGTCATTTATTTCGGTAGTCGGCAACGACGACGCCGGCCGGGAGATCAGCCGCCTGCTCGAAGCCCAGGAGAGCGCCGAGGTTCACGTACTGGTGCAGCCGGCGAGGATGACGACAGTCAAGACGCGGTATGTTGCCGCCAGCCAGCAGCTGCTACGGGCCGATCGTGAGACCGCAGCGCCGCTCGATCCCTATAGCCGCGACGACCTGCTGCGATTGGCGCGCGAACTGGTGACCGACAAATCCGTGGTCATCGTGTCCGATTATGCGAAGGGAGTTCTGACCGACGGCGTGGCGCTGGAAATCATCCGAGCCGCGCGGGAGGCGAGGGCACGCGTCGTGGTCGAACCAAAAGGCGGCGATCCCATTCGCTATCACGGCGCGGATCTGTTGAAGCCAAATCGCCGCGAGCTGGCGCATGCGACCGGTATGCCGGTGGCCAGCGAGAGCGAGATTGTCGCTGCCGCCCGAGCCTTGATCGATCGCTGCGGCTTTGGCGGCGTCCTCGTTTCGCTTGGACAAGACGGGATGGTGCTGGTCGAAGCGGACGGCTTGGTCCATAGCCAGCGCGCCGAGGTGCGCGAGGTCTATGATGTCTCGGGCGCGGGCGACACCGTGGTGGCAATGCTGGGTGCAGCCCTTGGCGCCGGGATCAGCGCCGTCGATGCCGCGCGACTGGCCAATATTGCTGCCGGCATCGTGGTTGGCAAGATCGGCACCGCCGTTGTCTTTCCGAGCGAACTCGGAGCCTGGATCGACGGCAACGACCCGTCGAGCACCGCTAAGGCGGTCTCGCGCCTGCAGGCTCTCAACCAGATCGAGCGCTGGCGGCGTCAAGGTCTTCGCGTCGGTTTTACCAACGGCTGTTTTGACTTGCTGCACCCGGGCCACGTATCGATGCTGCGGCAGGCCAAAATGGCTTGCGATCGGCTCGTCGTCGCTCTCAACGGCGACGCATCGGCGAGGCGCCTCAAGGGGGCCAGTCGACCGGTGCAGACGGAGGCGGCGCGCGCTGCGGTTTTGGCGTCGCTGTCGGCGGTCGATCTGATTGTGATTTTTGATGAAGACACGCCGCTTGAGCTGATCCGTGCGATGCGTCCTCATTTGTTGGTCAAGGGCGCCGATTACCGTCTTGACGATGTTGTCGGCGCCGACATCGTCAAGGCTTCCGGCGGCGAGGTCATGCTTGCCGAGGTGATGCCGGGCTATAGCACCAGTGCAACGATTGCGCGCTTTGCACGTGCGGTTTGACTATCCCGCAGCGGCGGGTCGGATGCCGTCGAAGCGGGCGGCGTCAGGATCGAGCGAGCGCCGCAGTCGAGTCGCGGCGATCCGAGCAAAGCTCAGGATCAAGCCGCGGCGCCGGGCGGCGGCAAGCGCAATGACTTGGCCGTCGCGTACTAGAGCCGCCCCGAACGCATCTGCCACCATCAGGCCACAATCCTCGGGGATCAGGGCAGCCGGAAACCCGCTTGCCACGGCAAAGTACAAGCGATCGGAAAATTCACGATAGCTCGGCCATTTCCGGTCGGCGCGAAAATCGGCGACCGAACTCTTGATTTCGACGGCGATCACTTCCCCACGCCGGCCGAGAGCCAAGACATCGGCGCGGCGTCCATTGGCCAGCGGGAATTCGACAAGAGTGGCGTAGCCGAGCTGGTCCAAGGCGCGGCAAACTCCGCGCGCCAGCAGATTGGCATCAAGCGGCTCGGTGCCGGATATGTGGACGGGTGGAATGATCACGGGATGCGCATCTTAAGCGATATAGATGGACCAGTCGTGGATGGTTCGAATGCGACGGGTGGAGAGTGTTGATGGCGGCTAGCGAGCGCGGGTTCCTGCGGCAGGCCTGGGAGTTGACCTGGCCATATTGGAAGTCCGAGGAGAAGTGGTCGGCTATCGGTCTCCTGGCCGCGGTGGTGGCGCTTAATCTATTCTCGGTGTGGCTCAATGTGCGCCTCAATCGATGGAACAATGATTTTTACGATGCGCTGCAGCAATATAAATGGGGTGAGTTCTGGTACCAGTTCGCCATCTTTGGGATCATCGCCTTTGCGATGATCGTCGATGCGGTCTACGCACTTTACTTGCGGCAGATTCTGCATATCCGATGGCGCCGCTGGCTGACTCACCGCTATTTGCACAATTGGCTCGACCATCAGAACTATTACCGGATGCAATTGAACCAGAGCGCGACCGACAACCCGGACCAGCGCATCTCGGACGATATCGACAGTTTCGCGACGATGACAATCGCACTCTCGATCGGGCTGTTGAACGCATTTGTCACGCTGTTGTCGTTTCTGGCAATTTTGTGGGTGTTGTCGGGGGCGCTGACAGTCCCGCTCGGCGGTGGTCGCACCTTCAGCATCCCGGGCTACATGGTATTTGCCGCGCTGATCTACGCGGTCGGCGGTACGTTTCTGACCCGCTGGATCGGCAACCCGCTCATTCGGCTCAGCTTTGACCAGCAACGCTACGAGGCGGATTTCCGCTTCAGCCTGGTACGGCTGCGCGAAAACGCCGAAAACATTGCTTTCTACGGCGGGGAGGCACGTGAATTCGACACATTCGACACGCGGTTTTCGCGGATCATCAGTAATTGGTGGGGGATTATCAAGCGCCGCAAAAAGCTGACCTGGTTCACCACCGGCTACGCCCAAGTCGCGATCGTGTTTCCGTTCATTGTCGCCGCACCCCGATATTTCGACAAGGTGATCCAGCTCGGCGGCCTGATGCAGATTGCTTCGGCCTTTGGTCAGGTGCAGGATTCGCTGTCCTTTATCGTCAATTCTTACACCGAGATCGCGCAATATCAGGCAGTGGTACAGCGGCTCTACGGCTTCCACACGCGCATGGAAGGCGTTGCCGCCGAGCGCCAGGCAGCTCAACCGATCGCCATCGAGCGCGGCGGCGCTGGCGTCGAGGTCGACACCCTGGATCTGGATCTGCCCGACGGCCGGCCGCTGCACCAGGAAGTGGCGCTCAAGGTCGGCCCGGGCGACGCGCTGCTGGTTACCGGACCCTCGGGCGCCGGCAAGAGCACCCTGCTGCGCGCGATTGCCGGCCTGTGGCCGTTTGGACGCGGTCACATCCGCATCGCTGACGGCCGCACCCTGTTCCTGCCGCAGCGGCCGTATTTGCCGCTCGGCACCCTCGCCGACGCGATTGCCTATCCGCGGGCCGCGGTCGAACTGCCGCGTGACGGTCTCGCCGATGCGCTGCGCGCGGTCGGCTTGCCGCATCTTGTCGATCGTCTCGATGAAGAGGGGAATTGGGCGCAGCGCCTGTCGATTGGTGAGCAGCAGCGGCTGGCTTTCGCGCGGGTATTGTTGGCGCGGCCGGAGATTGTTTTCCTCGATGAAGCAACCTCGGCACTCGACGAAGCTGCGGAAATGTCGCTCTATCGCCTGTTGCGCGAGGCGTCGTGGCAGCCGACGGTCGTCAGTGTCGGCCACCACGGCACCTTGCGGCGTTATCACGATGAGGTTGTGGACTTGGCGCCGCGTTCGGTGCCTCGAGCTGCCGCCGGCTAGCCGGAGTATTCGATGACCGATGCCGAAGATCCGCTGCGGGCTGTCCGGCTGGCCAAGCTGGATGGGCTAAAGGCACTGGGGATCGATCCCTACCCGTACGAATTTTCCCGCACCGATGAGGCGGCGACGCTGGAGCTCCGCCATGCGGCGCTGGCGCCCGGCGCCGAGACCGGCGAACAGGTGCGCGTCGCCGGCCGCATCCGCGCGATGCGCAACAGCGGCATGTTCATCGACCTCCATGACGCGTCGGGAAAGATCCAGGTTTTTTGCCACCGCGATTATCTCGATCGGCAAAGCCTCGCCGCGCTGCGGCTGCTCGATATCGGCGATATGATCGGTGTCGAGGGGCTGGTCCGCCGGACCCCGCGCGGCGAATTGACCGTCAATGCCACAAGCATCGCGGTGTTGGCCAAAACGCTGCGGCCGTTGCCCGAGAAATACCACGGTCTCGCAGATGTCGAACTGCGTTATCGGCAGCGCTATCTCGACTTGATCATGAACCCGGAGAGTCGCGAAACACTGCGCCGCCGCAGCCGGATTGTGGCGGGATTGCGCAGCCATCTATTGGCGCGCGGCTATCTCGAAGTCGAGACGCCGATGCTGCATACAATCCCCGGCGGTGCCTCGGCCAAACCGTTTGTCACCCACCACAATGCGCTCGATATTGACCTTTATCTCCGCATCGCCCCCGAACTGCATTTGAAACGCCTGGTGGTCGGCGGGCTCGCCGACAAGGTGTTCGAGATCAACCGGTGCTTTCGCAACGAAGGGCTGTCGCCGCGGCACAACCCTGAATTCACCTCACTCGAGCTCTACGAGGCCTATGTCGACTACCACGCGATGATGCGGCTTGCTGAAGAGCTGGTCATCGCCGGCGCCGAGGCGGTGCTCGGGTCATTGCAGATCAGCTATGGCGGCACCGAGATCGATTTGTCGCCGCCGTGGCCGCGGCGCAGCATGGCCGAACTGGTCGAGGCGGCAACCGGGGTCGATTTCTTGCGGTTCGACGATGCCGAAACGGCGCGTCGCGCCGCCCGGGACGTGGGGGCGGCATTGACCGGCGGCGAGAACTGGGGTCAGACCCTCGAAGCGGTATTTGCCGCGCGCGTCGAGGACCGGCTGATCGCGCCGACCCATGTGACCGGCTTTCCGCGGGATATCTCACCCTTGGCCAAGGCCGACCGCAGCGATCCGCGCCTCGCCGAGCGGTTCGAGACCTACATCCATGGTTGGGAGGTGGCCAACGCCTTTTCCGAACTAACCGATCCGCAAGACCAGCGGGCGCGGTTCGAGGCTCAGATGCAGGCGCGTGCTGCGGGCGACGAAGAGGCGCAGCTGCTTGACGAAGACTATGTCGCCGCACTCGAATATGGTCTGCCGCCCTGCGGCGGGCTTGGCATCGGCATCGACCGGCTGGTCATGCTGCTGACCGACAGCCCGTCGATCCGCGATGTGATCGCCTTCCCGACGCTGCGGCCGCGCTGACCTCGGTGTTTCAGAGGCAGCGGACCGTCCACGACGTGAAGACGTCGCCAATCTCGTCCTCGGCACGGTCCGGGGAGTTCCGATGGACGCTCTCATCGAGTACCCGGTAGCCGTTCGGGCACACCTGTTCGGCCAGGCGGCGGTTCGGCGCGTCCGATCCGCCGGGAATCCCGCCCGAATCGATTTTGAAGGTGCGATAGTCGATCTTGCTCAAACTCGGTTGGACGCACGCACTCAGCGCCAGCAGGGTCAGCAACATCAGCGGGATACGCATTCCGAGATCACGCATAATTGGTGAGCCGGCGAAGTGTAGTGCCGAAAAACCGGGGTCGGCTAGTCCCCAGACAACAACCCCCCGGTGCGGCTGCGCTATCTTGGCAGAATATGGTGCAGCCGTCAGCGCGGTCTATCCGGGTTCAATCCGGGCGTGATGCCGCGGCAGCCAGGAAGTCGCACCAGAGCAGCGGTGCAGAGCCCGCCGCAGTACAGCAGCGAGCGCTTGCCGAACCCATTTTGCATGACTATTGGAGTTACGGAAGCTGGGGAGGGGCGTTTGACGATACTCGATCTTGACCGCCTGGACGCCACACCGCTCGAGCGCGACCCGTTTGACTTTGTCGTGGTCGAAAAGTTTATCCGCGGCCAGGCACTTGCCGAAATTGTCGCCGATTTCCCGATGATTCGCGGCGCCGGCAGCTATCCGGCTGACAATCTTGAATATGGCCCTTCGTTTGCCCGGCTCGTCGCCGCGTTGACTGGCCCGGAGCTGGCGGGCGCCATCGGCACAAAATTTGGCATCGATCTCGCCGAACGTCCGACTCTGCTGACCGTCCGGGGTATGGGCGACGCCAAGGACGGATTTATTCACACCGATACGGAAACCAAGATCATTACACTGCTGCTCTATATGAACCCCACTTGGGAACACCGCGAAGGCCGGTTGCGGCTGCTGCGCGGGGCCGGTGATCTCGAGGATTATGCGCGCGAAATTACCCCACTCGCCGGGACGATGCTGGCGTTCCGACGCAGCGACCGCTCGTTCCATGGCCATCGCCCCTATATCGGCCCGCGCCGCGCATTGCAGCTCAACTGGGTTCGCGACGATCGGGTCGTCCGCCGAGAACTTGGCCGGCACCGCTGGTCGGCGCGGCTGAAGGCCCTCAATCCGTTTGCACCCGCTGTCTGACTCCTCGATCAACAGACGCGCCGCGGCTCACGGGTGAGCGGCACAATCTGACAACATCACCGACAAAAGCAGCCTCACCGGCAAGCTCGCCCGGCTTCATCGCCTTGCGCTGGCTCTGGCAGAACGCCACGGCGCCGGCAACTCGTCGCCCGGCCGGTTTTGTCATCGGGACGCTTTTTTAACAACTGATCGTCGATAAAAACCAGATCTGCTGACGCTCCGCGCGGGACACGCGACCCGCGCAATCGGGTTTATCACAGCTCGCTTCTCGCGTTTTTCGATGGCGCGGTCAGAGCCTGTTTTCTGCACTATCTGCCGCCGATAGTCGCCGTAAAGTGCGGTGCACCATTCTCGTGGAATCTGTGGTATATCGCCTGATGTGGTATTTTCGCCACGTTGCTGCGGAAATCACACGTAGGGATCAAAGCACGCTTGATCGCGCAGTGCGCGTGAATATCATTACGCGAGTTGCCAGCGGGGCGTTGTTCGCTTGGCGCGATACACCTCAGATTGAATATTGGGGGAGCAATGACCAAAAAGCGGGATTTCCGCAAAGCGGCGGCGGTCGGCAGCCTGACCGCGGCGATCGCATTGCTGACCGGTTTGTCTGTGGCGCGCGCCGATGAATTGGCGGATCTGCGTGCCAACCAGCAACTCCTGGAACAACGCATCAATCAGTTGGCTCAGGCGCAAGCGCAGGGTGCGGCGCCGGGCGGTGTGACCGGAGCAAACGCCTACGGCACCACACCGGTGCCCGGCGCCGAAATGGTCGGCGGCAGTTTTCCGCGATCGTTTCTGATCCCCGGCACCGACACCTCGATCCGGGTCGGCGGCTTTGCCGATGAAACGATCGACTATTACCTCCAGGGCGGCCCACCCAACGGCACGCAAAGCACGACCGTGGGGGTCACCGGGAACCTCAACGGGGTGCCGCTCAGCGTCGGGCACACGCGGGTTCCCGGCTATCCGACCGCCGGCAATCTGGTGCCGACGCAAATCGGCACTTCACGCGGCAACGGGGTGTTCTCCGAAAGCCCGCGGGAGTCGCGCCTCAACGTTGAAACCCGCACGCCAACGGCTTATGGCGAGGCGCGGACCTTTATCGAATTTGACTTTGCCGGCACCAACGCGTTCAGCGGCAGTGGCAATAGCGGCCAGACATCGGTGTCGGACAGTCTAGTCCCGCGCTTGCGCTATGCTTATGGCACTCTGGGCGGGTTCCTCGCCGGCCAAGCAAATTCCAACTTTGAAGACGCCGACGCCAATCCTGAGACATTGGACTTCGGCGGCCCCGCCGGCGAAGCCGGTCTCGTTCGCGTCCCGCAGGTCCGCTACACCTTGGCCGGACCGTATGGCACGGCATTCTCGGTCTCGGCAGAAACTCCGGAGACCGACGTCTTCACCCCGGCGGGTAAAATCACCTCAGACTCGAACAATCAAGTTCTCAACACCACCGCTGGTCTCGTTCCGACGAGCAATGGCGGGACAAATTGCGTTGCGAACGGAATCTTGGTCATCAATGCTGCCGGTTGCACGCTCGCAGCCAACCCGACCAAGGCTTCCGCGCCCGATGTCACCTTTGCCTCGTATATGTCGCAGCCTTGGGGCCATGTCGACGCCAAGTTTGTCGTCCGCCCGACGCTGGATATCGTAGACGGCAGATATGTCGATCAGAAATTTGTCGGCTATGGCGGCGGCTTGTCCGGTGACGTCAAGCCCGGCTGGTGGGGTTATAACAAAGACGATTTCCAGTGGCAGTTTACGGTCGGCAACGGTATCGGCCGTTACATCAACGACGGCACCAATGCTGGGCTGGCCACGAACTATCTGGTAGCACCGACATCGGCAGCAGCGGCAGCTTTGATCTCCACCCAAACAGTCCAGGAATTCGGCGCGACCGTCGGATACCAGCACTTCTGGGTACCTAATTTGCGCTCGACCGTCGCTTACGGTATCGAAGAGGACAATATTAACTCACAATTGATTGGACCGGTCGAATCGACGGTGGCCAATAAACAATTGATGACCGTGCATGCCAATCTGATCTGGAGCCCGGTTGCGTTTATCGACACCGGTGTCGAATATATGTGGGGACACCGCAAAGTGGTGGCCAACATCTATGGCGAAGAGCAGGCAATCATCGGCAAGGTCCGCGTCAAGTTCTGATCAAGAAGGCGCTGAGTGTTGCGGCCCGCCGGTTCTGCCGGCGGGCCTTTTGTTGTCAGGGGGCGCATAGCGCCGCGGCGGACTTGGCGGGACTTGCCGGCGGAATGCAGCCGCGGATCAGTAGTTCGAGATCTCGATCAGATTCTGATCGGGATCGCGGATATAGACCGATTGGATTGTGCCGATAGCACCGGCCCGTGGGCCGGGACCGGCGACGAGCGGCACACCGCATCGATCGAGATGCGTCATCACTTCGGCGAGTGGCACCGTCGTGATAAAGCACAGATCACCGGAACCCGGCGTTGGCTTGTCGGCGACGAGACCGGGGATCCGGTCAGCGGGATGCAGGTTGATCTTTTGCTCGCCAAATCTGAGCGCGGTGCGGCCGTCGCCAAAATGAACAACCTCCATCCCCAGCACCTGCGTATAAAAGCCACAGGTACGGTCGATATCGGCGACGGTCAGCACGAGGTGATCGAGGCGTGCGATATTCATCGGTCGGTCCTTTCCTCAAGTCAAAGCCGGCCCGATGATCTTAGCGCAACCGCGGCTCGGCGGCCGAGACCGGCAGAAGGGAATGCCATAAACTTCCGTGATGGCAAAACGGCGTTGATTTCGGGTGCGGCGCGCGGCGGAGTGCCCGCCAGGTTGATGTTCTTGGCGTCTAATGGGTTGGCGACGGCGGGTCGTCCGCGTAACAAGGCGCGGATGCGGGAAGATTTTGCGCTTTGGCTCAGAGCGGCGCGATATCGGCGACCGCTGCCCCGAGAATATGACCATCCGCAGCCTCGACCAGCACCGCGAGCCGATCGCTGTGCCAGCCAATCGGTGCTTCAATCGTCGTGGCTTTGCCGTCGAACCGGCCGATCTCGGCGATGCCGCGCACGACATTGACATGCGTCAGGATGCGGCCGGTGTTTTCGCCGCCTCTGACGGCATCGACATGGCGGCGATCAAAACCGATCAACACAATCGAACCGGTCGTCCCGGCGGCGGCGATTGCGACCCGTGCTCGACCGTGGTCGAGCGCCAAGCTCACCGGCACCGCCGCCACGGTTGCAGAGCGAGCCGCGGCGATGGCCTGCCCGACCTTGTCGCGGTCGGAGCCGATCACCTGCCAATGACCATCGACGACGATTTGCGGCGTGTAGACGGTATTGACCCCGAGAAGACGCGCATAGTCCCGCTGCCGCGCTGTTGCCGCGGCACTCGAAAACGGATCCTTCCAGCCGAGCCGGTCCCAGTAATCGACATCAAAGGACAGTGCCAGCACGCCCGGACGAGTGGCGAGCTCGGCAAGCAACGCATCAGCCGGTGGACAGGATGAGCAGCCTTCCGACGTGTACAACTCGACCACAACCGGCCGCGCCGCCGCTGCCGGCGCGGCAAACAGCAGCAACAGGGCAATGCTAAAGGCTGCGGCTCTTGTCATGGGTACAACCCTACGCCATGATCGACGCGGGTTCGGTTCAACAGCTCGTGAGCCGTCCGGTCATCGGCGCCGGCTCCATGAGTGCGATCGGGTCACACTCCGCTAGTCCTCCCTGCAGGTCCGCCGGCTTGGCGGCGTGCTTGGCTTTGCGATTTCTCCTTATCCTGTGAGGACAGTTCAGGAAAATACGATGAACGCATCCAAAGCAGAAGTTGAAACGCAAATCATTCCGTATCTCTTTTATCGCGACGTGCCCGCCGCTCTCGACTGGCTCACCCGCGCCTTTGGCTTTTCGGAAGAGCTTCGACACCAGACCGCGAATGGCATGCACGCGCAAATGACATTTGGCGGCCAGCGGATCATGATGGGGCAGGGCAGCCGCGACTGGCGCATGCAGAGCCCGACCGAGACCCGGCTCGCCACTATGGGCATTTTCGTCTATCTGCCTGATGTCGACGCGCATTACGAGCGGGCGCGCGCCGCCGGCGCCGAGATTGTCCAGGCGCCGCATGATGAGTCGTGGGGACGCACCTATACGGTGCGCGACCTCGACGGCCATCCCTGGTTTTTCACCACGCCCCCCGCCTGCTGAGCCGCGCAACCCAGCGCCCTGGTCCGGGGCAGCATGGTCGATCGTGGTTCAAGCGCGCCGCGCGGCTGCGGCGCGAGCCGAGCAGTCCCACGATCGACCGGTCCGGCAAGCGCCCCGCGCACCGAAGCGATGCGGAATTATCTAGCAAGCGCCGAAATAGCCGCCATCAACTTCCGCCCGTTTGCCGTCGCCGCCGACCACGCTCTTGCGGACGTCGGAGGCCATTGCCTCTCTGATCTTGTGCGCCAGAACGAACGCGGTCTTGTACTGCGTCCCGAGGTCGCGGGAGAGGGACAGCATGCTCTTTCCCTTAACCTCGTTCGCGCAGATCGCGACCGCCATCAAATATGACCGCAGCG
>DATJLK010000231.1:0-12829 GCA_035509615.1 Allostellaceae bacterium
CGCAGCAGGCGGAACGGATTGGGCAGCCGCTCGGCAAGCGTGTCGAGATCGCGCCTGATGCGGCCAAGCCGAGCCACCCCGGCGAGGCGGCGATCGACAAAAGCGCGGGTATCGGCGAACCCCTCGGAACGGTCCTCAAGCCAGTACAACACCGCCGCACTATAGAGGCCGGCCAAAGTCAGGCGCTTGGTGTAAAAGCTGAAATCCGTGGCGGCGTCGGCGGCCGCATACCAGATTGCGTCGACCGTATCGTAGACCAGCCGCGCCGCGAGCGGCACATTGTGTGGCAGGGCCAAAATCGTCAATGCCCGCCGCACCGCTTCGCGATGGGGCTCGACAATCTCAAAGCGCGTCGCGATCGCCCCGGCAATCCGGTCGGAGACACGGACGCTGGCGACCGGCACGGCCTCGAACCGGTCCAGCATCTGCCGGTCTGCCCAGTGGCTGAACCCGGCCACGAGATCGGCGGCCCCCCGTGGCACCAGGGCAAAGGCTTCTGCCGCGGTGATCCCGCAACGGCGCGCCGCGGCACGCGTTGCCGCCCGCGACCAGCCGTCAAACGGCACCTCGGGCAGCATCGCCTCGATCAGCGCTGCACGCTGGGTTTCAGCAAGCGGGCTGTTCATCGTTGCCGGGTCTGTTTGAGGAGTGCGGCGAGATCGACCGGGTGCCGCTGCAGCTCTTCGATGAAGAACAGATGGCGCAGGTCGATCATCCGCTGCGGATAAAGAACGCCGTCGAGATGGTCGCATTCATGCTGGACGACGCGGGCGTGAAATCCTTCAACCTCCTCCTCGATCGTGCCGCCGTCGATCCCGGTCGCGCGATAGCGGATGCGCAGGTGACGCGGGACGACGCCGCGCATATCAGGCACCGACAGGCAGCCCTCCCAGCCAAAGCTGCGTTCCTCGCCGATGAATTCGATCGTGGGATTGATCAAAACCGTCAGATCGCGGGCCACATCCGCGGGCAACCCGCTCAGCCGGTCGCCTGACACAAAGAACACGACGATGCGCCAGGGCTGATGAACCTGGGGCGCGGCAATCCCGGTGCCGCCGGCATCCTCCATCGTCTCGATCATGTCATCGACGAGTCGGCGCACCCAAGGAGCGGTCGGATCCTCAACCGCGGCCGCCGGCGCGCGCAAAACCGGATTGCCCATATGGGCGATTTTGAGCAATGCCATCGCGGCAATATGGCGGCTCGACTGGCGGCGGTAAAGCGCCCGCCGCTTTAATGACGCGATGTCTTCACACCGCACCAGGCGAGTGCTAAATAAGTGCACACCAGATCGGCAGCCCGCGTTGCCGCTGAACCTGAGAATGGAGCAGAGCCCCCGTGCAAGTCCTCGTCCGCGACAACAATGTCGATCAGGCCCTTCGGGCCTTGAAGAAAAAAATGCAGCGCGAGGGCGTGTTCAGGGAAATGAAACTGCGGCGCAGCTACGAGAAACCCTCGGAGCGGCGGGCGCGGGAAAAAGCCGAGGCAGTGCGCCGCTACCGCAAGCTCTTACGCAAGCGCATGGAGCGCGAAGGTTACTAAAGGCGCGTAAAGGCGCGGCCCTTTTTCCTGCGCGGTGGCTACCTGATCAGCTGGGCGTCGAGGTAATTAGATCGAACGGGCGCTACCGGCGCAGAGATCGCTCGGTATCGGTTCCAGATCACTCCATCGCCTTGACGATTTCCTCGCACATTTTCTTGGCGTCGCCGAACAGCATCATCGTGTTGTCGCGATAGAACAGTTCGTTCTCGACCCCGGCATAACCCGAGGCCATCGACCGCTTGACAAACAGCACGGTCTTGGCGCGTTCGACATCGAGGATCGGCATGCCGTAGATCGGCGAGTCGGGGTCGGTCTTGGCCGCCGGGTTGGTCACGTCGTTGGCGCCGATCACAAACGCGACATCGGTCGATGCGAAGTCGCGGTTGATCTCGTCGAGTTCAAAGACCTCGTCGTAAGGTACATTGGCTTCGGCCAACAGCACGTTCATATGCCCCGGCATGCGCCCCGCTACCGGGTGGATCGCGTAGCGTACCTGGACCCCATCCTTTTTCAACAGATCAGCCATTTCGCGCAGCGCGTGCTGGGCCTGCGCCACCGCCATGCCGTAGCCGGGGACGATAATGACCGAACCGGCATTCTTCAGGATGAAGGCGGCATCCTCGGCGCTGCCCGATCTGACCGAACGATCAGCCGCCCCGGCGCGGCCGACCACGGTCCCGCCCTCGGTGCCAAACCCGCCCAGCACGACATTGACGATCGAGCGGTTCATCCCCTTGCACATGATGTAGCTGAGGATGGCGCCGGACGAGCCGACCAGCGCGCCGGTGATGATCAACAGACTATTCGACAGGGTGAAACCGATGCCGGAGGCGGCCCATCCCGAATAGGAGTTCAGCATCGAAATCACCACCGGCATATCGGCGCCGCCGATCGGCATGATCAACAGAAAGCCGAGCGCCAATGACAGCACCAGCAGCAGCCAAAACACCGCGCCGGCACCGCTTGCGACAAAGATTGCAATCAACAGGACCAGCAGCGCACCGAGACCGGCGTTGAGCCAGTGCTGACCGGGGAACATCAGCGGCCGGCCGCTGACCAGCCCCTGCAATTTGGTGAAGGCGACGATCGAGCCGGTAAAGGTGATGGCGCCGATCGCCATGCCGATCGACATCTCGACCAGGCTCGCCCGTTCGATCGCCCCGGGCACCCCGATGCCGAATTCCTGCGGCGCGGTAAATGCCGAGGCCGCCACACACACCGCCGCCAGACCGACGAGGCTGTGAAACGCCGCCACCAATTGCGGCAGCGCCGTCATCTGGATCTGCAAGGCGATGTAGGTGCCGATCGCACCCCCGATCAGGATGCCGGCGACGATCAGCCAATAGCTGACGACATGCGGGGTCAACAGCGTCGTCGCTACGGCGATCACCATTCCGAGGATGCCGTAGAGATTGCCGGCTCGCGCCGTTTGCGGTGACGACAGACCGCGCAGCGCCAGAATGAAAAAGACCGACGCTACCAGGTAAAAAAAGGCCGCGATATTTTCGCTCACAAGCTGCTCCGCTACTTCTTGCGCTGGAACATCTGCAGCATCCGCTGGGTCACGATAAAGCCGCCAAAGATATTGACCGCAGCAAGGGTAACGGCGACAAAGCCGATGAATTTGGAGAAGCCGAACCCGGCCGGCCCGGCGGCAATCAGCCCGCCGACGATGATCACGCTGGAAATCGCGTTGGTGACGCTCATCAGCGGCGAATGCAGCGCCGGCGTCACCCGCCACACGACGTGATAGCCGACAAAAACCGCCAGCACGAAGATCGTCAGTTCGTAGACCAGTGACGGGCCGCCGACCGGTCCGGTGGTCGCCGTCGCTGCCTGGAAGCTGAGCTGGTGAGCCATGGCCTGCAGGTCCTGCGCGAGCCGGCCGGCATCATCGGCGAGACTCCCGGCGCGTCCGGCCAGAGAGGCAGGGTCAGCCATTCCCGTCTCCGTCAGTTATCGGCCGCCGGCGCCGCCGCGGGTGCGGGGCTTGGGACCAGCAATGGGTTAACGATCGCCCCGTCGCGGGTCAACAGCGTCGCCTTGATGATCTCGTCGCTCGGATCGATCGCCAACCTGCCTTCCTTGTCGACGATCAGCGTCAGAAACGAATACAGGTTGCGGGCATAGAGCTGGCTGGCATCGGCGGCGATACGCGACGGCACATTGAGGTGGCCGACGATCTTGACCCCGTTTCGGGTGGTGACGATTTCGCCGGGCGCGCTGCCTTCGACATTGCCGCCCGCCTCGACCGCCAGATCGACGATGACCGAGCCCGGCGCCATCTCCGCGACCATCGCCTCGGTCAGCAATATCGGCGCCCGCCGCCCCGGGATCAGTGCGGTACAGATCACGACATCGGTACGCCGCAACGCCTCGGCGACTTTCTCGCGCTGGCGTCGCTGGTAGTCCTCACCCATTTCGCGGGCATAGCCACCGGAAGTTTCGGCCGAACGGGCGGCCGCCTCGTCGACCGAGATAAACGAGGCGCCGAGGCTCTCGACCTGCTCTTTCGCAGCGGCGCGCACATCGGTTGCGGAGACGATCGCGCCAAGCCGCCGGGCGGTCGCGATCGCCTGCAGCCCCGCGACCCCAGCACCCATGACCAGCACCCGTGCCGCCTTGATCGTGCCCGCGGCGGTCATCATCATCGGAAAAGCGCGGTTGAACTCGTCGGCGGCATCGATCGTCGCCTTGTAGCCGGCAAGGTTCGCCTGAGACGACAGCACATCCATCGCCTGCGCCCGGGTGATGCGCGGCACCAGCTCCATCGCAAAGGCGCTGATCCCGGCGCCGGCATAGAGATCGATGTCCGGCTGGTTTTGCAGCGGCTGCAGCAGACCGATCAATACCGCGCCGCGCTTGAGCGCATGCAGTTCATCCGGCATCCCGTCACCGCCGATCGTCGGCCGCTGCACCTTCAGCACGATATCGGCCTCGCCCAGCGCCGCTGCGGCATCGGGAACGATTCTGGCACCTGCGGCAGCAACGGCCGCGTCGGTAAACCCGGCGGCCGCCCCGGCCCCGGCTTCGGCGACGATCTCAAGGCCCAGCGCGGCCATTCGCTTGACGCTGTCGGGCGAGGCGGCGACGCGGCGTTCGTGCGCACGCCGCTCTTTGACGACGGCAACTCTCATTCTGAAACGAATCCTGACCGGCCGGATCGATGCACCGCACAATGCCGCGGCGGGCGCGGTTTGTGAAGTGTGAACCCGGCCACCGGGGATGCTGAGGGGGCGGACCTGGCACTCGCCATCGCGAACTCCTCACCCGCCTGTCCTTGCCCTCCCCCGCCTGTCGTTGGATGACCGTCCGGGAATCGGCATCCTCGGCGCATCGGCGACGCGCTACCCGACAGGCACCCGCGCGCGAAGAGGGATGGGTGGGTGACGGCATGCCTAGGTACTACTATCCATCTGCTCTCTACTGCTGCGGGCACCGAGGCCGCCCGGTACCCGTCGCCCCGGTTTTCTGTCCCTGTGGTGCGGGGGGAGGGAAGAGGCAATGCAGTGAGGCCGCCGCGGTGATCGTGCTCTCGCTTGATGCGGCAACGTGTTAGGGTTGCAGCTTATGGCAACGCGCGCTGCCTGGTTGGCGCCCGCAACCGCAAACGGGTACCGCAGGAGCGTGTGGGGAATGGCATGTCGCCGGGAATAACCCTTCAGGAGGAGCGTTGTCCCTGATGCGGAGATTGGTGGCGTCGCCGCCTGGGCCCGCTGCCGATGCAGATCCGGTCGTCCGCCGGTTTAGCGACCAGCTGATCGCAGTGCTGCCGCGCTTGCGTCGATTCGCGCGTGGGCTGACGGGCTCGGTGGTCGAAGCCGATGATTTGGTGCAGGCGGCGTGCGAGCGGGCGCTGGCTCGCCGTCATCAGTTTCAGGAGGGCACGCGGTTCGACAGCTGGATGTTTCGGATCGTGCAGACGATCTGGATCGATCAGGTCCGCGCCCGCGCGGTGCGCAAGGAGGAGGCCGAAACCGGCGAAGGGCGGGTGGGCTCGGACGAGCCGGTGCGACGGGTCGAAGCGCGGTTGGCGCTCGACGAGGTTCGGCGCGCCGTCGGACAACTGCCGCCGGATCAGCGCACCGCCCTGCTGTTGGTAACGGTGGACGGTCTCAGTTACCGGGAGGCGGCCGACGTGGTTCAGGTTCCCGTCGGCACAATCATGAGCCGCCTCGCCCGGGCTCGGCTGGCGCTGCAGGCGCTGCTTGAGGCCGGCGGCGGGTTGAACAGGAGCGGAAAGAATGTCGAGGCACAGTGACGACCGCCTCGTCGCTTATCTCGACGGGCAAATCGACGCGGCCGATCAAGCCGAGGTCGAGGCTTGGCTCGATAGCGATCCATTAGCCCGCGACAAGCTCGCCGCCCTCGCCGAATCGGGCGATCTGTTGCGGCAGGCCTATGACGAGGTCGTGCGCGAACCATTGCCGGATCGGCTGATCGCGGCGGCGCGCGGCGAGAGTGGGCAACTGGCCGGCCGCGTCGTGCCGTTCGCGCCCCGGCGCGTCGAGGGAGCAGCCGCGCCGCGATATCGGTGGCGGATCGCTTTGCCGGTCGCTGCGTCGCTGTTCGGGCTCCTGGCGGGCGGCAGTGCCGCCTATCTGGGGGTGGAAAAAATGCTGCCGATCGGGACTGCCGGAGAGACAAACGCGAGTGCCGTCGACGCGGCAGCCGCGAACAACCTGTGGCTTGATAACGCAGCAGGCGATTTCAAGCTGTTTGCCAGCGCCGGCGACAAGGCGTTGCTCGATGTTCCGGCCACCGGCGATGCACATGAGGCGCTGCAAAAGATCAGCCAAAGCCTGACGCAGCAGGTACGCTTGCCCGATCTCAAGCCCTGGGGCCTGAGCTTTGAAGGTGCGCGCCTGGTGGTCGCCGATGGCCGGCCCGCGGCGCAGCTCGTCTATACGACCGACAACAAGGCGATCGGATCGTTGTCCTTGATCATCGGCTCCACCAAACAGCCCGATATCGCGCCGACTTTCGACCGGCGCCAAGGCCTGAACATGTTGTATTGGCGGCATCGGGGGCGGGCCTATGTGCTCGCCGGCCAAGCCGATGTCGGCTATCTCTGGGGCATCGGCAACGATGTCGCCTGGCAGCTCGACGCGATTTAAACGCAAATCCGCATTCCCTTCGGCGAAATTGACGGCTGATTGCCGCGAATGCAGCGCGCCGCTTATCAGGCTGCCGCGGCTGCTTTATAGTCGCGCGAGGTGATCGTCGACGCCCGCACGGAAAGCTTCGATGCGTCTGCTGCTGATCGAAGACAACGAACGTTTTGCCGAGCTGCTCAAACGCGGTCTCACTGCAGCCGGGTTTGTCGTCGACGTCCTCGGCACTGCCGCCGAGGCCCGCATCGTGCTCGAAAACAATCGTTTCGAACTGGTCGTTCTCGATCTCGGCCTGCCCGACGGCGACGGGCTCGACGTGCTCGCCGAAATGCGCCAACGGCGTGATTCGACACCGGTCATGATCCTGACGGCGCGAGGCAGCCTGCAGGAGCGGGTCAACGGATTGGGCACCGGCGCCGACGACTATCTGGTCAAGCCGTTTGCGCTCGAAGAGCTGATAGCGCGCCTGCGGGCATTGCTGCGGCGCCCGGGCAATCTGCTCGGCGTGCCGCTGGAACTCGGCAACCTGACGCTCGATACCGTGGCGCGCCAGGTTTTTGTCGGCGAAGAGCCGATCTTTTTTTCGCCGCGCGAGATCGCGGTGCTCGAACATCTGCTGCGGCGCAGCGGGCGGGTGGTCGGCAAAAACCTGCTTGAAAGCAACCTGTACGGGATGTCGCAGGAAATCGGCTCCAATGCGGTCGAGGTGTACATTCATCGCCTGCGCAAGCGGCTGGCCGAGGTCGATGCCGCGGTTCAGATCCACACGCTGCGCGGAGTGGGGTATCTGATCGCCGAGAGAAAATAGCTTGGTCCGTTTCCGTTCCGTCGTATCGCGGATCGTGGCGCTGCACATAGCGGCGATCGTGGCGACCTCGATCTGCATGCCGCTGGCGCTGTACCTGATGCTGCGGCACGCGGTCGAAGAGTTGCACGAGCAGGCATTGTGCGATCAGGCCGGCGAGATCGTGCGCTATCTGTCCATAGCGCCCGACGGGTCCGTGCGGTTGACCCTGCCGCCCAGCCTGGCCGAGTTCTACTCGCGCGGCTACGGGCGCGCCGCCTATGCGGTGATCGACGCCAACGGGCGCGTGCTGTTCTCATCGCTGTCGGGCAATCGGGCGATTTCCAATGTTCGCCCTGACGGCGGCGCTGCTGCGTTTTTTCAACAGGATCGCGTCGGAGCCATCGCCCCGGTCCGCGCCGAAGGCAGCCCCGTCGCCTTTTTCCACAACGATCGCTATGGCGCGGCCCTTTACGGCGCGACCCTCGCCGTCGACTTTCACGGCCGTCCGATCCTGGTTCAGGTCGTCGAGGACGTTCTGCATCGCGATGTCCTGATCGATGACATCCTGGCGCAGTTCCCCACCCATGTCGGCTGGATTACCGCGCCGATCCTGCTGCTGCTGCTGCTCATCGACGTCGCGATCTTTCGTCGCGCGATGCAGCCGATCATCGCGGCCTCGAGCATGGCCGGGAAAATCGGCCCCGACCGCATCGACCTCAGACTCCCCGAAGCCAACATGCCGCTCGAAGTGCTGCCGCTGGTCCGCGCGGTCAATCGCGCGCTCGAGCGGCTCGATGCCGGGTTTCGCGCGCAACGCGAGTTTACCGCCGATGCGGCGCATGAGTTGCGCACGCCGCTGGCGATCCTGCGAACCCAGATCGACATGGTCGAGGATCGCGAAATCGCCGAGCCGCTGCGCCAGGACGTCGAAAGCATGAGCCGCCTCGTCAACCAACTGCTGGAGATCTCCGAACTCGACAGCTTCTTTGTCGCCGACGGCGAAACCGCCGATATTGTCGCGATCGCTGCGGAAATCGCGGCGTTTTTGGCCCCCCTGGCACTGTCGAAGAACAAGATGCTGGCGGTGATCGGGGCCGATCACCCGGTGCGGGTGCACGGCAATGCCGACGCGATCGCTCGCGCGCTGCGCAATCTTGCAGAGAATGCCTTGACCCACACCGCCCCCGGGACAACGGTCGAGCTGGCGGTCGCCGAGGACGCAACAATTCGTGTCCTCGACCGCGGACCGGGAGTGCCAAAGACCGAACGGCAACATATATTCAAGAGGTTCTGGCGCCGCGACCGGCGGGGTGGCGGCCATGCCGGTCTCGGTCTCGCCATCGTCGCGCGCATCGTCGAGATGCACGGCGCCAGCATCTCGGTCGAGGACCGACCGGGCGGCGGCGCGGTTTTTGTGCTCCGCTTCCCGGCGGTGCTGCGGGGAGCGCGGGCGGCATCCGAGTTGGCGGCGGTGCACTGACGCCGGCCGGCCGTGTTGGCGACGTTAAGATTCCCTGGACGGTTGCAGTCGCATCGGGCATCATCCGCGGCACTGTTCGTTCGGTGTCTTCAGATCAGTCCGCAGTATTCCGCGGGATCCTGACGATATCTTGTTCGTCCTGACACCTGCAAGTATTGGCGAGAAAGGCAAACAATGGTTTCCATCGCATCGACCCCGGAAATGGCGACCAAGATCTATGAGATGATGGCGCGCAACCTCGCCGTGGTTCGCCGTCGATTGGGGAAGCCGTTGACATTAGCAGACAAGATCCTGCTCGGCCATCTCGACGATCCGGAACACCAGGAATTGGAGCCGGGCAAAAGCTATCTGCTGCTGCGCCCCGACCGTGTCGTCTTTCAGGATGTGCTCGGCCAAACCGGCCTGTTGCAGTTCATGCAGACCCGGCGCGACAAGGTCGCGGTCGCAGCCACGATTCATTGCGACCACCTGATCCAGGCGCGGGTCGAGGGCGGCGAGGATCTGCGCGAATCATTGGCCGAAAACAAGGAGGTGTACGACTTCCTGCGGTCCGCCGCGGCGAAATACGGGTTGGGGTTCTGGGGGCCGGGCGCCGGCATCATTCACCAGGTCGTGCTGGAGAATTACGCGTTTCCGGGCGAATTGATCATCGGCACCGACTCGCACACGCCGAACGCCGGCGGCCTCGGCGCCTGCGCCGTCGGGGTTGGTGGCGCGGACGCGGTCGAGGTCATTGCCGGGTTGCCGTGGGAGGTGCTCTATCCGCGGCACATCGCGGTTTATTTGACCGGCGAGATGAGTGGCTGGACCGCGCCCAAGGATGTGATCCTTTATGTCGCCGGAGCGCTGACCGTGTCGGGCGGCACCAACGCGATCGTTGAATATATCGGTCCCGGCGCGCGCACGATCAGTGCCACCGGCAAGGCGACAATCACCAATATGGGCGCCGAACTCGGTGCGACGACCTCGATCTTTCCCGCCGACGAGCACATGGCGCGGTATTTGCGGGCAACCGGCAAACCCGATCTCGTCCCGCTGTTTCAGAAAAACCAGCATCTGCTCGAGCCCGACAAGGAAGTCGAAGCCGATCCGGCCAAGTATTACGACCGCGTCGTCGAACTCGATCTGTCAAAGCTCGAACCCTATATCGTCGGGCCGCACTCGCCCGACCGGGCGCGGCCGATCTCAAAGCTCGCCGCCGAAGTCGCGGACGCCAAGAATGGGTTCATCGACCGGATTTCGACCGCGCTGATCGGCAGTTGCACCAATTCCTCTTACGAGGATATGAGCCGCTCCGCCGATATCGCCGAGCAAGCCAAGGCGCATGGTTTGAAGGCCGCCACACCGTTTCTCGTGACCCCCGGGTCGGAAGCGGTGCGCGCCACGATCGAGCGCGATGGCCAGATGCAGTCGCTGAAGGACATAAGCGGCACGGTGCTGGCGAACGCCTGCGGTCCGTGTATCGGCCAGTGGCGGAGGGCGGCATCGGAAGGGGCGGTGCCAAACACGATCGTCACCTCCTACAACCGCAATTTCCCGCGGCGCAACGACGGGCAGCCGACGACGATGAATTTTATCGGCAGCCCCGAGATCGTCACTGCGATGTCGCTCTCCGGCCGGCTGTCGTTCAACCCGCTGACCGACGAACTAGAGGACGCCGAGGGCAAACCATTCCGGCTTACCCCACCAAAAGCTGCGCCCGAGGTGCCGGCGCATGGGTTCGACGCCGGTCACGCGACCTATATCGCCCCGCCCGAGCATGGCAGCGGCATCAATTTGGCGGTGGACCCGAACAGCGAGCGGCTGCAGATCATGGAGCCGTGGGCGGCCTGGGACCACAAGGATTTTGTCGACTGCCCGGTGCTGATCAAAACCCAGGGCAAGACGACGACCGATCACATCTCGCCGGCAGGCCCATGGCTGCGCTATCGCGGCCATCTCGACAAGTTCAGCGACAACATGTTCATGGGGGCGACCAACGCCTTTACCGGCGACGCCGGAACCGGGGTTGATGTGCTGACCGGCGAAAAGACGGTCATGATCTCCAAGATCGCGCGCGATTACAAAGCCCATGGCATCAAATGGATCGCCGTCGGCGACCACAATTACGGCGAAGGGTCGAGCCGCGAGCATGCAGCACTGTCGCCGCGCCTCCTGGGCGGCTGCGCCGTAATTGCCCGCAGCTTTGCCCGCATCCACGAGTCGAACCTCAAAAAGCAGGGATTGCTGGCGCTGACCTTCCAGGATCCGGCCGATTACGACCGCATCCGCGCCGACGACCGGCTGAGCCTTGTCGGGCTTGAAGAAATGGCGCCGGGCCAGCCGGTTGAATGCCGCATCAAGCATGCCGACGGCACCACCGAGACCTTGAAGTTGAACCACACCTTCAGCGCCTCGCAACTCGAGTGGTTCCGCAAGGGTTCGGCGCTCAACCTGTTTCACCACAGCTAAGCGCCGCTGCACTATACAGCGTTACGGCCCGGAACCCCTATCGACGGAGCGACGGGCCATGCCGCGCGGCGGCGGCGGTGAACAGCGTCGATGGCTGTGGCTGGCCAGCACCGATAGCGGCGGTACCACGCCAAAACTGGTCGGCGATCGGTCACGCGGCGGCCGCCCTTGAGCCGGCTGGTCCTGGTCAGTTGACCGGCGCGGCGCGGTTGCGCTCATTTCACGGGGGTTCATTCCGTCACGAGGGTTCATTCCGCCCACCTTCCCGGGCTATGATCAGGCTGACCGAACCCAATCGCGAGGAGGCTCACCAATGGACCAGGATGCCAAAAAGACGGCGTTGCGCATGATCCCCTATGGGATTTACGTGCTGACCGCCGATGACGGTCACGGCAATGTCGCTGCGGCAACCGTAAATTGGGTGACCCAGACCGCGTTTGCCCCGCCGTTGGTCGTGGTCGGGGTCAAAACCGATTCCGGCGCCTACCCGATTGTCAAGAACACCGAGAAATTCACGCTCAACATGCTTGGCAAGGATGCCAAGGGGGTCGCCTTCACCTTTTTCAAGCCGACCAAGCTCGAAGACGGCAAGCTCTCCGGCCAATCGATCCACAACGGCGTCAATGGTCTGCCGATCCTCGATGCGGCGCTGGCCGCGGTTGAATGCAAGGTCACCAGCGTTGTCGAGCAGGGCGATCATCACATTGTCGTCGGCGAAGTCGTCGAAGCGCATCTGCCCAAGCCGGTCACCGGCCGCCCCGACGCCGCGATCCTCGAAATGAAGGATCTCGGCGACAACGTGTTCTACGGCGGCTGAAGCCGGGTTCGCAGCCTGAACCGATGCCTGCCTTCACCCGTCCCGCCGCCTCCGCGGAGGTCGCTTCCCGCCCGCAATGCGGGAGAGGGGGCCGACCTCCCGACTGCGATCTTCGGGAAATTAGGGTGGGGGTGTTTGCCTACGAGGTCCGCCGATGTCGATGTCGATAGCGCCTGCGCTGCAATGGCCTGCCGAAGGTGACGCCCGCGTTCCCTACCGCGTGTTCTGCGACCCGGAGGTCTACCGCGAGGAACTTGCCCGGATCTTTCTCGGGCCGACCTGGCAATTTTTGACCCTGGCCGGCGAACTGCCGGAACCGGGTGATTATCTGACCACGTTTCTCGGCGAGACGCCGGTCATCGTCACCCGCGGCAATGACGGCGCCGTGCATGCGATGGTCAACCGCTGCGCCCATCGCGGCAATTTCGTTTGTCTCAAGCGGCGCGGCCACGCCGACAATCTGACCTGCGTTTACCACGCTTGGCGCTACGACCTCGAAGGCAATCTCGACAGCGTCGCATTTCGCCGCGGCATCGCCGGCAAGGGCGGCATGCCGCCGAGCTTCCGCGTCGAAGACCACGGCCTCAAAAAGCTGCGCGTCGACCGCTTTGGCGACCTCATTTTTGGCACGTTGTCGC
>DATJLK010000232.1:0-22131 GCA_035509615.1 Allostellaceae bacterium
CCGGAGCGTTGGGTCGATGACGCTCTGTTCCGGCCGGAAGTGCGCGAAGCCTTTCGCCGGCTGACCGGGCTGGGGTGGACCGATGCGCTGCGCGCGCTGCATCCTGATGAACGAATCTACACCTTCTGGAAATATTTCCGGAACGCGTTTGCCCGCGACGCCGGACTGCGCATCGATCACCTGCTGCTGAGCCCGTCGCTTGCCGATCGGCTGGTCGCGGCCGGGGTCGACCGTGCGGTGCGCGGCCGCGAGCATGCCAGCGATCATGCACCCGCCTGGATCGAAATAGCGGCAGTGATAAGCGCGGCTCCGCGCCGGGGAGGGCGGCGGGTCGGGTAGCGGGCGTTTATGATGCGGCACGTGGCGGTGTTGTCGGCAGGGCACTGTCGGCAGGGACAGCGCAGATCTTCCCCCGATTATACGAAAGATTCCGTGATCGCGGAATAGACCAGCGTGCGCAGATCCCGGCGCAATGTCAGGCGGGCGGGGCTGCCGATCACCTGGGTCATGAAGACGACGGTCAGCTCTTCCTTCGGGTCGATCCAGAACGCGGTTGCGGCCGCACCGCCCCAAAAATATTCGCCAAGCGAGCCGGGCAGGCGGGTCTTGGCCACATTGACGTTGACCCCACAGCCGAGCGAAAAACCAATTCCGGCATAACCCGACTCACTGAACGTCCCCGGCAGCGCCATATCGGCTACTTCCTTACCGTCAGGGAGGTAGTTCAGGCTGAACAGCGCCACCGTCTTGGGGCTCAGGATCTGGACACCGTCGAGCGTGCCGCCGTTCAGCATCATGCGGCAAAAACGCAGATAATCGTGTGCCGAGGAAACGAGTCCGCCGCCGCCTGACTCCAGTTTGGGCGGCTTGGCATAGGTGCTTTGCCGGCCGTCGTCCTGTAATTTCAGCCGGCCTGCCGTCTCAGGCTGATAGCAGGATGTGAACCGGTCGATCTTGTCCGATGGCACGTAGAAGGCGGTATCATTCATGCCAAGCGGCTCGAACAGCCGGGTTCGCAAGAAATCGCCAAAGCCAATGCCAGAGAGCTTCTCGATGAGGTAGCCGAGCACATCGATCGATACCGAATAATTCCAGGCTGTCCCCGGCGAGAAATCGAGCGGGATATGGGAGAGCTGGTCGATCATCTCCGGCAGCCCGCCCGGGGTCTGACGATCCATCACCCTGGTCTTGCGGTAGGCCGCATCGACGGCGGAGCGCATCATGAAGCCGTAGGTGAGGCCCGAGGTGTGGGTTGCAAGATCGATGATCTTCATCGCTCGCAAGGTCGGCGTCGTCAGAAAGCTCGGCGGCGCATCGGCCAGCAGCGACGGAGTGCCGCTGGCGTATACGCCGAGATTCTGCCAGGCAGGGATGTAGCTGTGGACGGGGTCGTCGAGCCCGATCATGCCCTCTTCGACCAGCATCATCAGCGCGACCGCGGTGATCGGTTTGCTCATCGAATAGATGCGGAAAATGGCGTCTTCGCGCATCGGTTGCCGGCGTTCGAGGTCCGAATGGCCGGCGATGCCGGTATGGACGAGGTGGCCCTTGCGATAGATGTGGGTCAGGATGCCAGGCAGATCGCCGCTATCGACATAACGGCGTTTCATTATTTCGTCCAACCGCGCCAGCCGCGCCGACGACATGCCTACCGTTTCGGGTCTCATCGTGGTCTCCTTCCGGCCAAGCTCCCGGGCTTATGATCGCGTTTGCGCAAGCGTCGTGTCGCGCCCACCGAGCCGCCCCTCGACCAGCAGCCGGCTGGTACCGATCCGAAGGCGATACTCGACCCGAACGGGCTGCTCGACGCTCTCCCTCCGCGTGCTCAGGCTTCAGAAGAAGGCCCTGCCCGAACGCGTTTTCAACGCCGAGATGGACCATCATCTCGCCGGCGAAGCAGTGGGCGACAGGCGAAATGGTTATGGCAGAAAGACAGTCATCACCGATGCCGGCGCGATCGCCTTGAAGTTCGCACGACCGCCAGGCCCATTTCGATCCGCGCCGATCGCCAATGGCCGGCGCCGCTCCCCATCGGTTTAAACATAGGTGGACCTTTGGGGCGGCAGTTGGCCGGCGTGGCACCGCAGCTTTCCAGTCCTGCCCCGGATCGGCAAGCTTCCTAGCTTCCACCGTTCTAGCCAGCCCGCCATGGGCGGCGTCCGTCCGCCCGGCGGCCGCCGCAATAGGCCGCTTGTCAGGCGGCGGCTTTGCGATTGATCGCGAGCCGGGCATCGACCTCGGCCACCGCCTGGTCGACCAGCGGGTGGCGCATGCCGAACTGGGCGCCGATCATCTGCACCAGCCGGTCGGTGCGCTCGATATTGGGCGCGCCATTGAACAAGGCCCGCGCCGCCGAAGACGGCCGCACCAGATCGTTGGCTGCGGCGGCGTATTTTTCGAATGGCACCAGATCGTCGGGAGCCGCCCCCAATTTGCGGCATACCTCGCACACCCAATCATAGACCGAGCGCGACGCCTCGAGGTCGCGATGCACCGCATCCTTGATATCGATCGCGGCGTCCTTGGTCACGCAACGGTAGTTGCCGGTCAGCAGCATCGCCCATTTGGCGAGCGGGACAAAAATCGATTCATGGACTTTGAGCTTGACTGGCAGGTCGATCGGGCCGTCGCCGGGGTCATACCGGACCGATTCGATTTCGGCTTGCATCTGTTTGAGGATCGCGGTCGGAGCGTCATCGGCAAAACGCGCCGCCTTGAAATTCGTCGGCAGCGTCACCTGCAAGACATTGATCTTTTCGCCCGGCGGGCGGATCGCTTGCGGGTCGGGGCTGCACAGGGTCAGGAGCCCTGGCTCGAAATTGCTCCACACATTGGCGTCGGTAAAGCACGAGCGCAGCGGATCGGTCGCCAGACCGGGGATGCGTTTCAGATACGGCAAGGGCGGCATGTTCATGATCGACATGCACGGCACCCGCGCCCGGGCAACGGCATCAAGCAGTTCACGCACCCCGGGCGAGCGATATTGCGGCTCCTGCATTGCCAAGACGACAAGATCGTAATCGGCGGCGGTGACTGCACCCGGGCCGGCGGCGCGCAGGCTGCCGGGGAGTTTGCGCGAATCGAGCTCAACCGGCTGCTTGCGGCCACGGATCGGCATGCGCACCCGGGCACCTTCGCTGTTGAACGCTTCGACTTCAGCGGGCAGGCAGACCAGCGTGATCTTGTGGCCGCCAAACAGCAGCTTGGTCGCGAGCAACGATCCGTAGGATGCGCCCATCATCAGCACGTTGTACGTGGTCATATGACCTCCTTATTGGCCTTTTATCGACGGATCCGACCACCCCGAGCGGCCGAGCGCCGGGGCTGGTCATGGGTTGGCGGCTGCCGCCGCGGCGGGTTCACGAATTTGGCGACCGTGACCGAGCCAGGGTGCCGCAGGCAGGCGCCGGACTGCTCCGTTTCGCGCCATATGCGACGCCGCCGCCCCTGACGAACGGCTCCTCTCGGTCATCGGCGTCTCTCCCAAACCGCCCGATACCGGCGCATGATCGCCGGCCGGGCTGGTTCACCGGACGATGACGAATGCCTGCTCAGCAGGCAAGCACTAATCAGCCGGAGCTGTCTTGCTCCGCCCCAAGGGTGGCGGCAAGACCGATGCGGTAGTCGGGATAGCGCAAGGTGACACCGAGTTCGCTTTTGATCAGCGCGTTGCGGACCCGTTTGTTGTCGTTGAAAAAGCTGCGCGCCATGTCTGACAGTCCGGCGGCGGCGAACGGCAGCAGCGGCGGCGGAGCGATGCCGAGCAATCGCGCGGCGAAAGCGATCACGGCCTCGGGCGGTGCGGCCTCATCGTCGCAGACATTGTAAACCGCCCCCGGTCGCGGCCGGGCGATCGAGGCGCGCAACACCCGTGCCAGATCCTCGACATGAATGCGCGAGAAAACCTGGCCGGGTTTGTCGATGCGCCTGGCGTTGCCGGCCCGCAATGCCGCGAACGGGCTGCGGCCCGGGCCATAGATCGCGGCGAGGCGGAAGATGTGGACCGGGACGCCGCGAGCCCGCCACAGTTCGAGCCACCTCGCTTCGGATGCGACCCGGCGTCGCCCGCGCTCGCCGGTCGGCAGCAATGGCGAGGTCTCGTCGACCCAATCGCCGCCGCGATCGCCATAAACCCCGGTGGTCGACAAATAGCCGAGCCAGGCGAGGTTCGGCAACGCCGCGATGTCGTCGCGATGACAGTCGAGCACCGGGTCGCCGGCGCGATCCGGCGGCACCGAGACCAGGAGGTGCGTCGTTCCATGCAATGCAGCCGCCGGCAGAGCATGGTCGCGATCGAAAATTTCCCAGGCAAAGCGGTGCGCGCACGCTGGCATCGCTGTTTCTGCCGCGCGGCTGGTCCCGGCCACGGTCCAGCCCTCGGCATCGAGCAGCCGCGCCAGCGCCGACGCGCTATAGCCAAGCCCGAAACAGAAGAGATGCGGGTCGGCCGCTGTTCTTGCTGCGGTGGCGCGGGTCACGATGCCCGTCGCTCCGGCGCGGCTGAGGCGAGGGGTTCGGCGGGATCGCTGTCCAGGGTCTTGGCGCCGTCATGCCGCGGCCAACTTGACACCCTGTCGGCACAGCAAATGGCGGCGCCGACCGCGAGCGGCGGGCGCAACCCGAAACGCGTGCCCGGCGATCCCATCAGCACCGCCTCGCAGCGCTGGAGCGGCGCGCAAGCTACGGCAATCCGGCGCGCCACGGCGAGCGCGGCGTCGCCAAAGCCGCCGGCAAGAAGACGACCGCGGTCGAGAACCAAAATGCCGCCTGCTCCAAAAATCGATCGATAAGCGCGGGTGATCGTATCCTGACGTCCAATACCGCGGCAACGGCGGGTTGTGGTATGGAGAGCCCGATCGGAGGGGGGGATGGGATTGAATTCGCGCCGGGCCCGCAGTGGCGGGCTTTGCCTCGCTGTGCTGCTGACGGCACTGACGACCATTTCAGCGACAGCGGCCGACCCGACTCCGCCGGCAGCACCTCTGCGCGCGCAGAGCGGGGTGCAAACCGCGCCACCGCAATCGGCGCAGGCCGATGCCGAGACCTATGCCCGCTGCATGAAACTCGCCCGGCAGGACCCGCGCGGTGCGGAGCAGCTGGCACAGGCCTGGGGCAAGCGCGGCGGCGCCCATCCGGCCGATCACTGCGCCGCGGTGGCGCTGATCTCGCTCGGCAAATACAAGGAGGGGGCAACCCGGCTGCAGGCCTTGGCGCAGGCGATGACCACCGCGCCGCCGAGCCTGCTCGCTGGTGTCCTCGACCAGGCGAGCCAGGCTTGGTTGCTCGCCGGCAATCCGACACGCGCTTTTGAAGTGGCGCGGGAGGCGGCGGCGGTCGCGCCGAATGATCCGGAGATCCTGATCGATCGTGCCGAGGCGGCGGCGGCGGCCGGGTATCTCGATGCTGCCGTTGCCGATCTCGATCGGGTGCTGAAGACTGACCCCGATCGGGTCGATGCGCTGATTTATCGCGCCTCGGCCAATCGCGCGCTCGACCGGCTCGACCCGGCCCGCAGCGATATCGAGAAGGCGCTGGCGCTGGCGCCGGATTCGGCCGCCGCTCTGCTCGAGCGCGGCAACATCCGCCGACTCGAAGGCGACAGCGACGGCGCCCGCCGCGATTGGCAAGAGATCGGCCGGGTCGCCCCGGGCAGCCCGGAGGACATGGCGGCCCGTGCCAATCTCGAACATCTGGCAGAGATGCCTGGTGCAGTACCGAAGGCCAAACCGATCCGCCCGGGCAAACCATTCAGCCCTGCCAAGCCGATCAGCCCTGCCAAGCCGATCAGCCATGGGTCAACCCCGTGACCGCGACAGTGCTGCGCTGGCCAACGCGACGCGATGCCATCGCTGGCGGGTTGGCTGCAATCGGGGCCGGCATCGCCGCCGCTTCTTGCGGGTCGGCATTCGCCGGCGAGGCCGAAATCCTGAAACGGCTCGCGGCAGAGAAGGGATTGATCTACGGCACGACGATTTCGGCAAAGCAGATCGTTCATGACCCCGCCTTCATCGGCCTCGTCGAGCGACAGGCCGGTCTCGTCGTTCCGGAAAACGACATGAAATGGCAGGACATCAACCGGGGAGCGCCAGGAGACGACGATTATCAGCGCGCTGACACAGTGGCCGGGTTCGCGGTCGAGAGCGGCATGGCGCTGCGCGGCCATAACTGTCTGTGGTATTTCAGGACGCCGTCCTGGTTTTTTACGCTCTCCGGCCGCGCTGCCCAGGAGCGGGCGATTGCCGATCACATCACGACGCTCGTCGGCCGCTATCGCGGCATTGTCCACAGCTGGGATGTGGTCAACGAGCCGATCGAACCAGGGGACGGTCGCCTCGACGGGTTGCGCAAAGCGGTGTTTCTCGACGCGCTCGGCCCTGGCTACCTCGATCTTGCCTATCGCCTGGCGCGCGAGAGCGATCCAAAAGCCCGCCTCGTCGTCAACGAATACGATATTGAACTCGACACCCCGGCGCAGGACACCCGCCGGGTGATCTTGCTCGATCTGCTGCAGCGAATGCAGACAGCCGGCACGCCGGTCGATGCCGTCGGCATTCAGGCGCATCTGACCGCGGTCGGCGGCCCGCCGTTTTCGGCAGCAAAGCTGAGGCGGTTTCTGGCCGACATCGCAGCACTCGGATTGACCATCCAGATCACCGAGCTTGACGTCACCGACGCGAAGGCGCCGGCCGATTTCGTGGTCCGCGACCAGTTGGTCGCCGACACGTATCGCCGCTTTCTCGATGCCGCCCTCGATGAGCCCGCGGTCAAGATGGTTGTGACCTGGGGATTGTCGGACCGGCACAGCTGGATCGTGCGCCACGAGACCAACCAGTCAAAATGGCGCAAGGACGGGCTGCCGTCGCGGCCGTTGCCGTTCGATGCAGAACTCCAGCCCACTCCTGCTTTTGCCGCGATCGCCGCAGCATTTTCCCACGCACCCGCCCGCACTCCCGGCTGATCGACTGGCGAGCTTTCAAAAGATGCCCGCGAACCGACAGAGACACCAGCGGATGCGGCCGGGCTGTGGCTTGTCGGGTTGGCGGGACCAGAGCCCGGATCGCCGTCGGCTGGGTGGAGCTGCTGCCGTTGGTGGCGGCAGCTCCCGACAATCAGTCCGATCGCGAACCTTGAGCGCTATTTCTTGCGCGCGTCGGAGACCATGCTTTTCAGCGTGTCGATATCGGCCGCTCCGGGAACCACTTTGCCGTCGATGACGAAGGCCGGAGTGCCGTGGATGTCGAGCGCATCCGCGAGCTTCAGATTGCTCTTTATTTCCTGCGCGATTTCGGGCGAAGCCATGTCGTGCTTGAGCTTGTCGACATCGAGCCCGACCGAACCCGCAACCCGGTAGACCGTGTCATCGGTGATGTTGCCGCGGGCTTCCATCATTGCGTCGTGAAAGGCATCGTACTTGCCCTGGCGCTGCGCCGCGAGTGCGGCACGCGCCGCGACCACCGATACCGGCCCCAGGATCGGGAATTCCTTGTAGACAAGGCGAAGCTGGGGGTCCTGCTTCAGCATCGTTTCGAGTGACGGCTCGACCTGCTTGCAGTAGGGGCAGCGGTAGTCGAAAAACTCGACGAGCGCGACATCGCCTTGCGGATTGCCGCCGATCGGTGTCGAGGGATCGCTGAACACCTCTTTCTGGTGTTCGCTGACAGCTTGCGATGCCTTGACCGCCTCATCCTGGTGCAGCTTGTCCTCGGCTTGGCGCAGCGCCGCGATAAGAACATCGGGATGCTGCATCAGATAATCATGGATGATCGCCTCGATCTGCGGCCGTCGCAGCGGCGCATTGGAATCAGCCGCCCGGGACGAATTTCCGAGCCAGAGCGCCGCGGCGACTCCGCCGACGAGAACCAGGATCACGGATCGCAGCGCCCTCGACATGTTTACCTACTCCCCTGATTGCAAAAAAAGCTTTTCAAGGCCCCGGCATCTCCCCCTTGGCCGAGCCCAGGAGACTGCAAAATCAACGGCTGCAGCCGGGTACGAACCGCGGTGACCATCTGCGGCCGGGGACGGGAATCGTCTTGTGCCAGTAAATACCCCTGTCGTCGCAACGGGGGAGCGGCGGGCACCGCCAACGCGCCGTCGCGGCGCCTTCGGGGTAACCCGCAGCCCTGGGCTGGCCGAGAATTCCAGCAAGGCGGGGCGCGGGCAAAGCGATCGGTTCACGACTGGATTAGCCGCTGCCACCAGCCTCGACGGGGATTTTCGGGCTTGCTCGTCACTTCCTGCACAACCTGCGTCGGCTCGCTTTCGACCGTGACAGGCGGTGCCGCGGATGACGGTGGCGCCTCGCCGGCGGGTTCGGCTTGCGGCGCAACGTCAGCGACCGCATCACGGTCGTTTGATCGATCTGCATCTGCCGGAGCACCGGTGCCGCCAGTCTCGGAGGAAGCGGCTTCGGCGCGGGCGACTTCGCCATTGCCGGGTGTTGCCGCCAAGTGCCAGATCGGCGGTGTGTAATTATCAGAAACCACGGCATCAGAAACCACGGCATCAGAAACCCCGGCCGCGGTTTCCGACGATGATGTCTTGGCGGGTTCGGCCGCGTCCGCCGCGGGTTCGGCGGCGGCTCCTTCGCCGGCAAGGGCGGGCAGGCTGGCCGTCTCGATTTCGGTCGCCGCCAGCGGTTCGGCGCCCGGTGCTTCGGTCTCCGGCGGTTCCGTGACGTCGCCTTTGGCCGGCGGCGGCGCGCTCACGATCTCGATTTTGGCTGCAGCCGGCGGCACGTCGGCTAGTGGTTCGGTGACGCCGCCTTCGCCGGTACGTGGTGGCGGCTCGCTCACGATCTCGATTTCGGTCGCGGGCGATGGCGCAGCAGCCGATACCGGCTCAGCGGTTGTCTCGCCATCTGTAGCCGCAGCGCCGACCGTCTCAATCTCGTTCGCCGCCGACGGCGCCTCCACGACGGTCTCTTCGCCGCCCAGTATCGGCAGGCTGGCAGTCTCGATTTCGCTCTGAGCGAAGCTCACCAACGTCTCTGCCCCAGCCGGTTGCGGCCATTGCTGCTGGCGCGCTGCCATTGCCGCGTCGCGCTCGTCGGTTTCGGCAGCATTGCCGGGCCGGTCGGCGTCAACCGGCACGATCTCGATGCCGTCCGCGGCGGCGCGTCCGATTTCGCTGCCCGATCCGGCGGCGTCGTCGCGACGGCCGCGCCGTCTTCCGCCGCGCCGTCCCCGCCGCCGGCGCAGACGGCCGGCCTCGCCGTCTTCGTCTCCCTCCGGTTCGCCATCCGCCTCGGGTGTTGCGGTCGCGGCGTCGAGGGCTGCTTCCGGTTCCTCGACATCGTCCTCGTCCACCGATGCCGGGGTCCGGGGCCGCTCGTCCTCATGCCGCCGCCGCCGCCGGCGCCGCCGCCGGCCACGGCCCCGATCGTCTTCACCATCGCGTCCGTTTGCCTCGGCATCTTCGTTCTCACCGGCCTCGTCGAAATCCTCCTCCGTCTCGTCTTCCTCGATGTCGAGGGCCTGGCTCAGCGGTGGCGATACGATCGCCGCAGCCTCGCCGGGCTCGATCGCTCGCAGCCTTTCGAGACGGAACGCCGGCGGGATCAACGTGTCATCGCGTGCCACCAGCACGTGGATGCCGTAGCGGGTTTCGAGCTGCGCCAGCGAATCTCGCTTGTGATTGAGAATGTAGAGCGCAACCGTCGTCGGCACATAAACGCAGACTTCGGCCACCCGGCGCCGCATCCCTTCTTCTTCGATCGAGCGCAACACATAAAGTGCTGTCGATTCAGTCGAGCGGATAAAACCGGTACCACCGCAATGCGGACAAGGCTGGGTCGAAGCTTCGGTCAGCGACGAACGCAATCGCTGCCGTGACATTTCCAGCAAACCGAACGGGCTGATGCGCCCGACCTGGATGCGGGCGCGATCGTTTCTGAGAGCTTCTTTGAGCCGCCGCTCGACCGCCGCCTGATTGCGATGCTCCTCCATGTCGATAAAATCGATGACGATCAGCCCGGCGAGATCGCGCAGCCGCAACTGCCGGGCAATCTCCTCGGCCGCTTCGAGGTTGGTGCGCAGCGCCGTCTCTTCGATGTTGCGCTCGCGTGTCGCCCGACCCGAATTGACGTCGATTGCGACCAGCGCCTCGGTCTGGTCGATCACGACGTATCCGCCAGAGCGCAGCTGCACGACCGGCGAGTGGATCGCGTCGATCTGGCTCTCGACCTGGAAGCGGTGCAACAGCCCGATTTGCGTATCACGATAGGGCTGCACCCGTTTGGCATGGCTCGGCATCAGCATCTTCATGAATGCCTTTGCCGTCCGGTATCCCTCTTCGCCCTCGACCAGCACCTCGTCGATATCGCGCGTATAGAGATCGCGAATCGAACGCTTGATCAGATCTCCTTCCTCATAGATCAGCGCCGGCGCTGTCGATCGCAGCGTCAGTTCGCGGATTTCGTTCCACAAGCGCAACAGGTATTCGTAGTCTCGTTTGATCTCGGCTTTCGACCGCTCGGCGCCGGCGGTGCGAACGATCACCCCCATCCCTTCGGGAATCTCGAGCTCTTCGAGAATATCCTTGAGCCGGCGGCGATCGCTGAGATTGGTGATCTTGCGGGAGACGCCGCCGCCGCGCGCGGTGTTTGGCATCAGCACGCAATAACGACCGGCCAATGACAGATAGGTCGTCAGTGCCGCGCCTTTGTTGCCGCGCTCTTCCTTGGTGACCTGGACCAGCATGATCTGCCGGCGCTTGATCACCTCCTGGATCTTGTAGTGGCGGTGGATACGCGAGCGCTGGGTTTCGACCTCCTCGAATTCGTCGCCGCCCAGCGTTTCGATGATCTCGCTCTCCGCGCCGTCGCCGTTTCCCGCGTGACGCGCTTCGAAAGGGTCGCTTTCAACCTCCTCGGCGGGTCTGGACGGCCGACCGAAATCATCTTCACCGTGTTCGGCATCGCTCGATCGGGCCGGTTCGAGCGCGTCGCCCTCGCGGTCTTCGGCGCCGGTGGGGATCAGCTCTTCGCCGGCGTTCGCGCGCTGTTCGGCCTCGTCCGTGGTGTGCGCCTCGATGATCTCGCCGGAGAGGTGTCCGGCCTCGGCAGATTCGTCCGCTGCCATGAAGCCGCCCGTCAGGTGCTGCGTGTCGATCCGGGCGGCGGTTTTGAAATCTTCGCGCACGCCATGACTGTCGGCCGGGTCGGGCTGGTCGGCGGCGACAACCGCGATCGAGTCCTCGGCATCCGGTTCGATCGCGGGTTTTTGCGGGGTGGCGACGATGCCGTCGTCAGCCGAAACTTCGACCCAAGTCTGAACCGGCGGCGGCTCGGACGGAGCGCTCGTCGCATCGCTCGCGAAAAATAGCCCTGGTTGCTCCCCGGCTTCGTCCGATACCGGTTCGGTTGTGGGAAAGGCACGCGACTGGGCTTGGGATGTCGGCAGTTCGCCCGCTAGAGGCGTATCCCAGGAGTCTTCTTCCTCCCACCGGGTCTCGGCCCGGATCTCGTGGCTCGCCGCGGCATGCCGCACCGCCTCGCCGCTTTCCCGATCTTCCGTCACCCCATATCCGGGTTCGGAGGGGGCTTCGCCTTCGGCGGGATCGTCACGGGCCGGATCGTTTTCGAGGACTGGCACCGGCTCCGGCAGCACCTCCTCGAGCGGCACGCCGCTCTCATCCGCCGCTTCCCCGGCGTTCTCCGACGACATCACTCCGGTGTGCTGGTATTCGGCTCCGCGACGGTCTGCCACCGGTATCCGATAGTAATCGGCGTGGATTTCGCCGAATGCGAGAAACCCGTGCCGATTGCCGCCATACTCGACAAACGCGGCCTGCAGCGACGGCTCGACCCTCGTTACTTTGGCGAGGTAGATATTGCCTTTTACCTGCTTCTTTGTTGAAGTTTCGAAATCAAATTCTTCAAGACGATTGCCGTTGAGCACCACGACCCGGGTCTCTTCGGGGTGCGTGGCATCGATAAGCATGCGCTTTGCCATTCGGGTGTAGCTCCGAGGCGCGCACCGCAACCGCGCGAGGGTCGGCGGGCGGCGCGATCCCGTGTGCAAGGAAGCCGCCCATACCTGACCTCATTGCCTCTGCGTACGGTTTCGTATCAGCCACGGCGGATCTCATCAGGGACGGCTTCAGGTTCCTACAACTCCCCGCGCCCCCGCGCGTTCGCCCCGCCACGGCGCGTTGAGGCGCCGTTAACGCGGGGCTCGGAACGCAACGTCCCGTCCGGCGCGGCGCCGGACGATAGGCGGCGGTTTTCACGGTTGTAAATGTATATGGTGTGCTGCGCCGCGACAATGGCTTCGTCAGAGCGGCTCCGGCGATGATCCGCAGCGGCGGCACACATAAAACTTGCTTGGAAGAATGGGCGCGATGCGCGCATATAGGCCGTGCCGCAGGGGTCCAAAAGGGGTCGCGGCTGTCGGGGACAACAGGAGCGGCCCGCGTCTCGCCGCGATCGTTTGAATGGTAAAGTTCATCAGGTTTTTGTTTGTCTGCGCGGTAATCTTGGCGATTGCCGGGTGCGGGGTGGTCGGGATCACGATCTGGTATTTCGGCCGCGACCTGCCGGACTATTCCCAACTCGCGCACTATCAGCCGCCGATCATGACCCGGGTCCAGGCCGGTGACGGCCGGCTGCTGGCGGAATATGCCAGCGAGCGGCGGGTGTTTGTTCCGATCGAGGCAATCCCGAAACGAGTCATCGACGCCTTTGTCTCGGCCGAGGATAAGAATTTTTATACCCATCACGGCGTCGATCCGCTGTCGATCCTGCGCGCAGCACTCACCGATGTCGGCCGCCTGCGTTCGAACCGCCGTCCGATCGGCGCTTCGACGATCACCCAGCAGGTCGCCAAGAACATGCTGCTGTCGAACGAGGTCTCGCTCGCCCGCAAGATCAAGGAGGTGCTGCTGGCGACCCGGATCGAGGCGGCGATGCCCAAGGACCGTATTCTCGAGCTTTACCTCAACGAGATCTATCTCGGTTCGGGTGCCTACGGCGTTGCGGCGGCAGCGCTGACCTATTTCGACAAATCGCTCGACGACCTCACTTTGGGCGAGGCGGCATTTCTCGGCGGTTTGCCAAAGGCGCCGAACCGCTACAACCCGGCCCACGATATCGACGCAGCAAGGGCGCGGCGCGACTGGGTCCTCGACCGCATGGTCGAGGATGGCTATGCAACCCGGGAGGCGGCCGACGCGGCCGAGGCGCAGCCGATCGAACTGCATCACCGCGAGGCGGCGGATCAGGTCAAGGCGCCCTATTTCGCCGAGGCGGTGCGACGCGATCTGATCGCGCGATACGGTGAAAAAGCGCTCTATGGCGCCGGGCTGTCGGTGCGGACCAGTCTTGATCCGCGGCTGCAGGCCGCTGCCGATAAAGCCTTGCGTAACGGGCTGATCGCCTACGATCACGGCCATGAGGGCTGGCGCGGTGCGATCGCCCATATCGATCCCAAGGGCGATTGGACGGCCCATCTCGCCGCAGTGCCGATCCCGGCGGTAGCCAGCGATGTCGGCTGGCGTCTGGCGGTGGTGCTGCGCACCGCTCCGGGCGAAGCAGCAATCGGATTTGCCGACGGTGACACCGGCCACATCCCGTTTTCGCAGATGCGCTGGGCGCGGCGGCGCTACCGCGGCGGCAGCCTCGGCCCGTTCCCGCGCGGGGTCGGCGATGTCGTCAAACCCGGCGATGTCGTGATGGTGACGCCAATCCCCGCCGCACCGAAAACGAGCCCCGCCGCCCAACCCGCCGCAGACCACGGCCCACCACCCGCAGTCGACGGCGCCGACGACAGCGATCCTCCCGCCGCTGCGGACCACGGCAAAAAGACCAATGCGGCGGCGATTCCGCCCGACCCGACCGCCTTCACCTTGTGCCAGGTCCCGGAAGTCTCGGGTGCCCTCGTCGCAATGGATCCGCATACCGGCCGGGTACTGGCGATCAGCGGCGGCTTCAGCTTTGCCATCAGCCAGTTCGACCGCGCCACCCAGGCCTATCGGCAGACCGGTTCGGCGATCAAGCCCTTCGTTTTTCTGACCGCTCTCGAGCATGGGTTCACGCCGTCGACCCGGGTCAGCGATGCGCCGATCTCGCTGCCGCAAGGCCCGGGGCTGCCGATGTGGACGCCGACCAACTATGAGGGCGATCGGTTTCGCGGCCTCACCCCGCTGCGGATCGGGCTTGAGCAGTCGATCGACACCTTGACGGTGCGCTTGGCGACGATGATCGGCATGGATTCGATCGCCCAGACGATCGAGCGCTTTGGCATTCTCGATCATGTGCCGCACGAATACGCGATCACGCTTGGCGCCGGGGCGACAACACCGCTGCGACTGACCGCCGCCTATGCAATGATCGTCAACGGCGGCAAGCGCATCACCCCGACCCTGATCGACCGCGTGCAGGATCGCAACGGCAAGACGATCTGGCGCGCCGACAACCGGCCATGCGACGGCTGCACCGATGTCGAGTGGCACCATCAGCCGGTCCCGGTCATCCCCGACAACCGCGAGCAAGTGGCCGATGCCGGCTCCGCCTATCAGTTGGTCACGATGATGGAAGGGGTGGTGCAACGCGGCACCGGTGATGCGGTGAAGGCGGTCGGCAAACCGATCGCCGGCAAGACCGGCACCACCAACGATTATCGCGACGCCTGGTTCGAGGGCTTCAGCCCGGACCTCGCCGCCGGCGTCTATGTCGGTTATGATGAACCCGACAGCCTTGGCAAGGATGAGACCGGCGGTCACGTCGCCGCCCCGATCTTTCGCGATTTCATGATCGCGGCATTGAAGAATACGCCAGCGGTTGATTTCCGTATTCCGCCGGGTCTGCGGCTCTACCGGGTCAGCGCCGCCACCGGACTGCCGGTGACCGGCAATGAGCCGGCGATCTACGAGGCGTACAAGCCCGGAACCGAACCCGGCGTGACGCCGAAACCGACGACCGAAGCGACTGCTGCCGGTGCCGGCGGTGAAGCCGCTGCGCCCGATGCTCCGCCGAGCGATGCCGCAACCAATGCGGGCGATGCCAGTGCCAGCGCCGCCGCCGGCAGCGGCGATGCGGGGCCGATCGGCCCTGGCGATGCCGGACATCCCGGGGATGGCGATGCCGCTGCGGCTGACAACCTGCCGCAGAAGAGCGCAGCCACCCCGATGGCACCCGGCGCAAACAGCGCATTGCCAGCGCACAGTGCTCCCGCGGGCGGCACCGGCGGCCTATATTAGCACCGGATCATAGTTAGCGACGACCGACCAACGGAGCAAAACATGCGCGCCGAAATCGAGGCAGCGGCCAGCGACATCAGAAGGTCGCTGGCGTTGCTGAGGAGGCATCTTTGACTGGGACACCGCGACGCGACGCCTCGCCGAGCTGAACGACGAGGTCGAAAACCCGCGGCTATGGGAGGATCCGGCCAGCGCCCAGAAGCTGCTGCGCGAACGCACCCGGCTCGACCATGCGATATCGGGCTATCAGCGCATCGAACGCGAAGTGGCCGACGCGCTCGAACTGATCGAGTTGGGCGAGGCCGAAGGTGATGCCGGGATCGTCGCCGAAGCCGAGGCCGCTCTCGACAAATTGCGCAACGAGGCGGCACGGCGCGAACTCGAAAGTCTGCTGTCGGGCGAAGCCGACGGCAACGACTGTTATCTCGAAGTTCATGCCGGCGCCGGCGGCACCGAAGCCCAGGATTGGGCGGAGATGCTGCTGCGCATGTATGTTCGCTGGGCCGACGCCCATGACTACAAGGTCGATTGGCTCGAAGAAAGCGGCGGCGAAGAGGCCGGTCTCAAATCGGCGACGATCCGGGTCAACGGTCCCGACGCCTATGGCTGGCTCAAGACCGAGAGCGGCGTTCATCGGCTGGTGCGGATCTCGCCATTCGATTCGAACGACCGCCGCCATACCAGTTTCGCCTCGGTCTGGGTCTACCCGGTGGTCGACGACAAGATCGAGGTCGAGATCAACGACAAGGATCTGCGCATCGACACCTATCGCTCGTCGGGCGCCGGCGGCCAGCACGTCAACAAGACCGACAGTGCGGTCCGCATCACTCACATGCCGAGCGGCATCGTCGTACAGTGCCAGAGCGAGCGCTCACAGCATCAGAACCGCGCCCATGCCTTTGCGATGCTGCGCGCCCGGCTTTATGAGGCCGAATTGCAGCGCCGCGAAGCGGTGACCGACGCGATGAACGCAACCAAGACCGATATCGGCTGGGGTCACCAGATCCGGTCCTACGTGCTGCAGCCCTACCAGATGGTCAAGGATCTGCGCACCGGGGTCGAGACTGCCAATACCGGCGCGGTGCTCGATGGCGACCTCGACCGGTTTCTCGCCGCGGCGCTCGCCTCGCGCATCGAGGGCTCGGACGCGATCACGGCCAAACCCTAATGCGGCTGCGGCGGGTCACCATCGGCCACGGCATGGCGAACAGGGTGGGGGAGGCCCCTCCACGGGTCAAGGGGCTTGCGATGCGGCGGCGGCGGACGGCGGCGGTGCGCGGCGGCTCGTTCAGACGACCCGGTACAACGGGTCGGTGCCGTGCAGCAGTACCGCATCTAGGCCGTCCAACGCCCGGTGGCCCATGGCATCGCGCGTCTCGACCGTGGCGCTGCCGAGATGCGGCAGCAATGCGACATTCTCCAGCGTGAGATAACCGGGATTGACGTTCGGTTCACCGTCGAAGACATCGAGCCCGGCCGCCCGAACATGGCCGGATTTCAGGGCCGCGATCAGCGCCTCGTCATCCACCGAGGGACCGCGACCGGTGTTCACCACGATCGCGCCCGGCTTCATGGCGGCCAGGCGTGCCGCATTCAGCCATTTCCGTGTCTGCTCTGTCCCCGGCACATGCATCGAGAGGATGTCGATGGTCCGCAGGAAATCGTCGTCGCTGTCGTGATAAATCGCCCCCTGCTCCAGTTCGGGCGGCAGGCGATTGAGATCGCGGTAATGAATTTCCATAGCGAAGGCGCGGGCCATGCCCGCCAGTTCCCGGCCGATCCGGCCGAAGCCGAGGATGCCGAGCCTCTTGTGCTGCAGTGTCACCCCTAGAAGCTGGGTCGGAGCCCAGCCTTCCCATTTGCCGGCGCGGACCATTCGCTCCCCTTCGCCGGCGCGGCGGGCGGCCATCAGCATCAGGGTGAAGGCGCATTCGGCGGTGGCAAAAGAGAGCACCTCCGGCGTGTTCGTCACGACGATGCCGCGCGCCTTGGCGGCGGCGATGTCGATGTGATCGAAACCGACGCTGAAGGTGGCGATGATCTTTACGCTGGATGGCAGCGCATTGACGCAGACCGCATCGAATCGATCCCCAGGGGCGCCCAGAATGCCCGCGGCACCGGTCTCCCTGGCGCGGCAGGCGATCCCGGCTCCGTGCGTCGCCCACGGCATATTGCCCGGGTTCAGGCGGGCGTCATAATCGCGGGTGGCGCGGGCCTCGATCGCCTCGGGCAACCTGCGGGTGACGAGCAGGACGGGCATGGCCATAAGAGCTCTCCTTGCGGGTTCCGGCGAACCCCCTAGCATTTATGCGCAACCCGTTCGGCTACGGCTGGCGTTCTCGGCCACCCTCACCGCCGTTGCAAATGGTTTTCATCTGCGGGTGACGGTGTGGCGGGTGACTTGCCTTGAAGGCGGGGTTCCTGTCGTTCCGGACCTGGTTGCGGCAGAGTCGCATTGCCTCGCCCCATCGGGCCGGCTCAGATGACACCATCTTGTTTGAGCGCGGCGATCTCGGCCGCCGACAAGCCGAGCCAGTCGCCGTAGATCTCGCGGTTGTGCTGACCGAGCTTCGGGCTGGGCACGGTGTCGACCAGGTCGGCGCCGTGGATGCGCAACGGTGTCGTCGGCACGACGATACGGCCGATCTCGTCGTGCTCGATCCATTCGAGCATGCCGCGCTCATGCATGTGGCGGTCGGCCATGACCTCATCGACCTCGCGCACCGGCGCCAGCGGGATGCGATGCCGTTTGGCGATCGCGAACGCTTCCATCTTGCCAAGCGTGCGCGTCCACGCCGCGACCAGCGCGTCGGTCGCCTCGCGATTGGCGACGCGCGCCGCGTTATCGGCAAAGCGCGGATCATCGCGCAGATCCTCGCGCCCCATCGCCCCGAGCAGATTGTGCCAATGCTCCTCGACCGCGATGTTCATTGCAACATAACCGTCACTGGTTGGATAGACATTCAATGGCACCCGGCCGTGACTGGCGTTGCCGGTCCGCGGCGGCGCCGCACCGGTCTCGAAATAGGCGTGCAGTTGCGAGGTCAGGGTCGCGTAGGCGGCCTCCTGCATCGCCACCTCGACGAGACGGCCGCGGCCGGTGCGTTCGCGTTCGAACAGCGCCGTCAAGGTGGCGGCATAGAGATGGATCCCGGAAATGAAATCGACGACGGCCGGACCGGCCTTGACCGGCGGTCCGTCCGGAAAGCCGGTCGCCGCGATCAATCCCGACACCGCCTGGATCGTCAAATCCATCGCCAGATTGTCGCGGTCCGGTCCGGTCAGACCGTAACCCGAGCCCGAGGCATAGACGAGACGCGGGTTGATCCGGTGCAGCACATCCCATCCGGCGCCGAGCCGGTCCATAACCCCCGGTGCGAAGTTCTCCAATAAGACGTCGCTGCGCTCGACCATCCGGAACAACAGCGCGCGGCCGCGCTGATGCTTCAGGTTCAAGGTGATCGCGCGCTTGTTGGAATTCAGCATCGCGATCGGGAAGGTTGTACTTTTGCCCGCTGGCGCTCGTCGCCGTAGCGGCTCGCCCTGCGGCGGTTCGATCTTGATCACGTCGGCTCCGGCCTTGGCCATCAGCAGGGTCGCGTACGGCCCCTGGTAGACCTGGCCGAAATCGAGCACGGTGATGCCGGCGAGCGGCCGGTTGGCGCCGGCCGGCACCAGCGGGCGTTCATCTGTTTCTGCCATTGCGACAGCTTGCGGGTGCCGCGGCGTCGGTGTCAACGAGTCACGGAAACTGCAATAATTCCGGTGACTGCGACCGGTTGGTCGACCATCGCTCAAAGCCGGCAGTTCGGTCCGTCGCGCGAACGGTCGGCAGCATTCAAACCTTCCGGGCGCAGAGCGACCGAGCAGAAGATCCGGCGCCTCAGGTCTCGCTGGTGTCGGCGGGATCAGGCGGGTCGGGGGGAGCCGGCGGAGCGGATCGCGGTGTCGCCGTTGCCGAAGCCTCGGCGATCTGGACGCTGGCGAGGCGGGCGAGACGCTCTTTCAACAGGGTCAACGCATCCCCGCCGAGCGACAAATCCGCCGCCGCATCGGGGGTGACAGCGGATGGGTCGGCCCGGCGCAACATCTCGAACAGCAGCTTGGTTGCGGCAAGATCGGCGCCGGCCGCGCGCTCGACGAGGCTGCGGATCATGAGTTCGCGCTTGCTGATCCGGCGACGCTTGCCGGCGGCATCGACCGCCGGAGCATCGAGTGCCCGCTGCAATATCACCGCCAAACTCGTCGCAACGCGCGGTCTGCTGCGCGGTTTGGCTCGATTGCTCCTGGTAAGGCGGGTCGCATCCGGTGGCTTTTGATAGCCGATTGCACAATCCTCTGCTCCATCATCCGGCAATCTTTCGCCCCATCGCTGGCGCCTCTTTCTTTAACGCGAGGCCGATCTCAAAATTAGCGCTGATTGCTATAGCCGAAATAGCACTAATTGTCAATTACGCAATATATGGTTACGCCGGGCTTCCGGCGCAAAATTTTGGGCCGCGGCGTGCTTGTAAGCTTTCCTTGCGTTAAGAACGCGCGAGGGAACTTCGAGGATGCTCACTGCGCCGTCCCGCCGGCGAGCCCGGAACCGACGATCGGTGCGGTTTTGACTATCTCAATCCGGACTTTCGCACCGGAACCCACGCGGGACCCGGCTGTTTCTTTGACATCCACAGCTCAACCGGAGACGCCTGAAGTGAACTATACCACCAACGTTGGCGAGCGCGGCGTCGCGACCGAGGAAACCAAGCGGCTGATCGCCTCGGACAAAGTCGAGGGCACCGCAATCTTTGATAGAGCCGGGAAACATCTCGGCCGAGTGCATCACTTGATGATCGATAAGTACAGCGGCCAGGTGATGTACGTTGTGGCCTCGTTTGGCGGCTTTTTCGGTATTGGGGAAAACTGGATCCCGCTACCGTGGAGAGCGCTGAATTACGAACCGCGCGTGGCCGGCTATGTTGTCGATGTCGATCGCAACAAGCTCGAACGGGCGCCCAATTATGCATCGAACATGGAGCCGGATTGGTCGGATCGGGCCTTTGGTGACGAAATCGAGCAGTACTGGTTTCCGCCGCTTTGACCACGGCGTGTCGTCACTATTGTGAGGCTCCCCGGAGCGCGAGGCATCGGTTAGGTGTAGACCGCAAGATGAGTCTCCCTGGCCGCAAATTGTAACTGATGCTGGCGAGCGTCACGACATCACTGCCGGCGTCACGACATCACCGCCGGGATGAGTTGCTTAGATAAGCTAACGACCTCCCCAATGCGGGACAGCGTGTCAAATCCCTGCCACTAGGCTCCGGCAGAATTCGCGGATCGGTTCGCTTGCCGCACCAGATGCACAATCAACGCAGCCAGATCCTGTTGCCGATACGGTTTGTTGAGGCGCGGTAGAGACGGCAGCTGACCGAACGCGTCGGCAAATCCCGTGGCCACCGCGATCGCCAAGCCCGGGCGAAGTTGGGTTATCTTTTCCGCCAGCCTGGCGCCGTTCAGTCCGGGCATGGCGTAATCGGTGATCACCGCATCGATCTCGAGATCGGAGCGAATGATGTCGAGGGCCTGGGCGCTCGATGCCGCCTCGATCACGGAATGGCCGAGTTCCTCGATCATTGCGGTAGTGGTGAAGCGCACAAGAGGATCGTCGTCGACGACGAGCACCCGGAACGAGCAACGCTCTGGCGCAGGAGGTTGACCCGGCGGTCGCTGCCGCTGGTTCTCCAGGTCCGATGCCGGCAGCAACAGCTCGACAGTGGTGCCGTGCCCCGGTCGGCTGTTGATCCGCATGCTCCCGCCCGATTGCCCGACAAGACCATCGACCATTGACAGTCCGAGACCGGTCCCGCGGCCGCGATCTTTGGTCGTGAAGAATGGTTCAGGAGCCCGAATGAGTGTCGCCTCATCCATTCCATGACCGGTATCCTTGACGAGGATCGAGACATAGTCGCCAGCTGCCATGCCCGGACCGTCGCCAATGGTCGCGCGTTCCTGGCGAGCATTGATATCAAGCCGTCCGCCATCCGGCATGGCATCGCGCGCATTGACCGCGAGGTTCATTATCGCCAGCTCGAGTTGGTTCGGGTCGACGCAGATGCGCGGGAGGCCCGGCTCGAACTCGGTCACGATCTCGATCGTCGGTCCGAGCGAGCGCCGCAGCATCTCGATCATGCCATCGACGAGTCTCGCGACATCGACCACTTCCGGCTTCAGTTCCTGCCGCCGGGCAAACGCGAGCAGCCGCTTGGTCAAGGTTGCTCCGCGCTCCGCACCTTGGATGGCACTATCGATCAACCGCAGCGCTCGTGGGTTGTCTGATACAGAATTTCTGACCAGCTCAAGATTGCCAAGGATTGCCATCAGCAGGTTATTAAAATCATGCGCCACGCCCCCGGTCAGCTGGCCAAGACTTTCGGTCTTTTGCATCTGGTGGACTTGCGCAAGAGCGGTTTCGCGCTCACGGGTGCGCTGTTCGACCCGCTGCTCAAGATCGGCATTCGCTTGGGCCAGTTCTGCCGTGCGCTGAGCGACGCGGTTTTCCAGTTCGGCATTGAGAGCCTCAAGTTGTCGGGTCTTGCGATAGAGCTCGACAAAGACCTTGACCTTGGCCCTGAGCAGTTCCGGGACAACCGGGATCGGAACGTAATCCATCGCGCCGAGCGCATAGCCGCGTAACCTGTCGAGATCGGTTACCTGGATGGCTGAAACGAAGATGATTGCCGTTTTTTGGAACCGCGGATGGTCGCGAATCATCGCTGCAAGTTGAAAGCCATCGAGATCGGGCATGCAAACATCGATCAAGATGACCGCGATTTGCCGCTTTAGCAGCTGCTCCAGCGCCTCCGTCGCCGAGCCGGCTTTGATCAGGTTTTCCCCCAATACCGCGAGGATCGCTTCGTAGCTCAGCAATTTGGCGGGCTGGTCATCGACGAG
>DATJLK010000233.1:0-2728 GCA_035509615.1 Allostellaceae bacterium
CTAGCGATTGATCAGCCACCATAGCAGCGACAATGCGACGCTAACCAGAATGCAGGTGGTTATCGGAAAATAGAACGCGTAATGATCGCCGCGAATGTGGAGATCACCGGGCAATCGGCCGAGGCCGAGCCGGCCGGCCCACGGCCACAACAGGCCGAGTGCCGCGAGCGCCAGGCCAACGATCACAAGAATTCGTCCCATATGTGTGATATGGACGGCGGGTCGTGGTCATGAAGGGCATCGCCAAGACAAGCGACTGCCGCTGCGGCGCTGACTGCCATGCGCTTTGAAATGGCTACCGTCGTTTGGCAGATACGCCATCTGATCGGTTGAAATCGACTGGAGCCAGAATTGCGTTGGATATCACTTCATTGGTTCGAGCTTAGCACGCTGGCGCTGCTTTGCCTCAACCTTTGGTTCGTATCCGCGGTGCTGAGCACGTTGCGAGAAACCAATCGATGGTTGTCGTTTCTTTCCGGTCTTCAGTGGGAAGAACCGCAAAACCCAGGAGCTGCGACCCGCCGCTGACCGCTACCGGCTGCGGACCGCAAACTGGACTGGGCGTCTGTCGTGATCCTTCTGTCGGCTTCGCCAGGGTCGCGGGACCATCGCCCGGGCAGCATGCAACCACGTCACCGCCAACGATGTTGACTCATTCAATTGCAACGCGGCCTACCGCCGCCCTGCCCGGTTTCCCATCATGCTAAATCCGCCGGATCCGCATCCGGAAACTTCAAGCAGGATTTCGCCAGAGCGGCAGAGTGCGCCAAAACCCGGCAGCAGAACAGCCGCCGCGGGATCGGAATTCCTCAAAGCCCTCGCCGCGGACCTCGCCGCAATGGCGGGGCAGACGCGCGGCTGGCTGACCCGCCAGGGCAGGCGGCTTTCGCAGCAAAGGCAGCAACACAGCCCCCGGCGACCGGCCGCCGTCGTGTCGGCTCACCCGACCGGACGGAGCCTTCGTCGCCTGGTGTTGGGCGTCGCCGTTCTGGGCCTTGGCATCATGCTTGCCCTGTCGGGTGCACTCCTCTGGGCGTTGCTCGGCCTGCCGATCGAGCAACAGGCAACCGGGCCCGGCCAACCGACCCTGCTGCTCGCTGCAGCCGATGGACAACCGCTCGGCCGCGCCGGGCCGTTGCGGGTGGCGCAGACTTCGCTGCACGATTTCGCCCCGATTCTGATAAACGCGGTGCTGAGCACCGAGGACCGCCGCTTCTACCAGAATCCCGGCATCGATCTGTGGGGCATTCTGCGTGCGGCCTACGCGAACCGGATTGCGGGACAGATCGTCGAAGGCGGCAGCACGATCACCCAACAATTGGTCAAGATCGAATACCTCAACACCGACCGCACCTATGTGCGCAAACTGCGTGAAGCGCTGATGGCGATCTGGCTCGAAACCCATCTCAGCAAAAACGAGATCCTGACCCGTTATCTCAACCGGGTCTATCTGGGAGACGGCGCATATGGCATGGCCGCGGCGGCGCGGCTTTACTTCGGCAAATCACCGGCGGAGCTGAAATTGCCGGAGGCGGCGATGCTGGCGGGGCTGATCCAGGCGCCTTCGGAATTTGATCCGCTGCGCCACCTCAGAGCAGCGCAGGCGCGAGCGGCGAGGGTTCTCGACGACATGGTCGCCAATCACGTGATCACCACCAATGCCGCCGCCGCCGCCAAGGCGAGCCCGGCTGTGATCAACTCGCCGCCGGAATTGGCGCCGGCGAGATCGTGGTTTGCCGATTGGGCGGCAAAGCAGGCCGTACCTCTCGTCGGCGCACAAACCGGCAGCGTGCGGGTTCGCACCACGCTGATGCCGCAATTGCAGGATCTGGGGCAGAAAGTGCTCGACAATGCGCTCGCCAGACAAGGCCGCCAACTCGGCGTCTCCGAAGGCGCGCTGGTGGCGATGCGGCCGGATGGTGCGGTGCTGGCGATGGTGGGCGGGCGCAATTACAGCAAGAGCCAGTTCAATCGTGCCACCGATGCCAACCGGCAGCCGGGTTCGGCCTTCAAGCTGTTCGTCTATCTGGCAGCACTGCGCCACGGCTATACGCCCGACGACACGATCGATGCCGGGCCGATCGACATCAATGGCTGGAAACCCGGCAATTTCGGTGATGAGCATTACGGCCATATCCCGCTCGCCGAAGCCTTTGCGCAATCGGTCAACACCGCCGCGGTCCGTCTCGCGAAGGATGTCGGCCTGAAGAACGTGGTCCTCGCCGCGCGCGATCTTGGCATTACCGGGCCGCTTCCGGCAGTGCCGAGCCTGGCATTGGGCTCGGTCGGGGTGAGCCTTGTCGATATGACCGGGGCCTTTGCCTGCGTCCGTGCCGACCATATGCATGAGCGGCCTTGGGGTATCGCGGCGATCGGCGACGATAACGGCGCGCGAGTGCTGACAACCGCACCTTCGGTGCCGCTGCGGTCGCTCGACCCCTATCAAAAACCGCTCGTCGATCTGCTGCAGCAGGTCGTCGAGCATGGCACCGGACGAGCGGCGGCGCTGAACGGTTTTGCCGCCGGAAAGACCGGGACCAGCCAGGATTATCGCGACGCCTGGTTCATCGGGTTCAACAATGCGCTCGTCGTCGGCGTCTGGGTCGGGAATGATGACGACAGCCCGATGAAGGGGGTCGTCGGCGGCTCGTTGCCAGCCGCGATCTGGAAGACGTTTGTGACCAACGCCACGCCCTTGATGAATCAGGAAGGCGTGCCGATCGCGGTT
>DATJLK010000234.1:0-23146 GCA_035509615.1 Allostellaceae bacterium
CGGGTTCGGCCTCGGCGGAATCACGGAGCGGGCGGGAAACGAGCGCAGGGTTCTGGCTAGCGGAGTTCCAGCTACCGGTCCTTGGATCGTGGCTCCTTGTCCCGGCGAGCCGCATTCGCGCGCTTCCCGTTTGGGCGCCGCACCAGACAGGCGCGTCAATGGACAGCCCGATATCCGGAGGAGTAGCCTCTCGCCGAGCAGACGATTGCGATGGGAGGGCCGAGATGGCGGGGCTTGATACGGTACTGGAAACAACCGAGGCGCTGCGGCCGGCAACCGGGTTTGTCTTTACCGAGGGGCCGTTATGGCACCCGGATGATTTCTATTATTTCGCCGATGTGCGCGCGAGCATGTTCTACCGGCTGCGGCCGGGCCAGACGCCGGAAACCGTGCGCAGCAATACCGGCGAAGGCAACGGCACCACCTTTGACCTGCAAGGCCGGCTGGTGATCTGCGAAGGCGGCAATCGGCGCGTCACCCGCTGGTCCGACGACCGTCACAGCGAGGTCGTGATGGACCGCTATGAGGGCAAGCGGATCAATCGCCCGAACGACGTCATCTGCAAATCGGATGGCAGCATCTGGTTTACCGATCCCGGTTTGCGTATCGCGCTTCCGGACAAGGAGTTGGCGCATTCCGGAGTCTACGCCGTCAACCCCGACGGGACGAACCGCCTCGTCGCTGAATTCGAGTATCCGAACGGGCTGGCGTTTTCACCCGACGAGCGCGTGCTCTACGTCGCCAATACCCGCCATGCCCAATATATCCATGCGATCGAGCTCGATTCGGCCGGCAACATGGTCAAGCGGCGGATCTTCGCCGACATGTCGTCGGACGAAACCGACGGGGTGCCCGACGGCATGAAGGTCGACCAGCAGGGCCATGTCTACTGCACCGGTCCGGGCGGCACCTGGGTGTTCGCCGCCGACGGCTCACGGCTCGGCATTATCCGCACGCCGGAGGTGCCGGCCAACCTGGCCTTTGGCGGCCCCGATCTGAAGACGATCTTTTTTACCGCGCGGACCTCGGTCTACACCTTGCGCGCCAAGATCCCGGGCCAGCCGCATCCGTGGTATCGCGTGCGCGGAAAATAAAAGGTATCGCGTGCGCGGAAAATAAAACCAAATAGAGCAAATAGAGCGAGATCAAGCAGTCTGCACAATGAGTGCTGACCGGTCATTCCCGCGACAGCGCGCGACAGCAGGAATCCGGGGGGCGGCGACGGCTTGGACTGCCGTCCCGGACCCCGCTTTCGCGGGGCGACGGAGACCTGTTGAAGTTGCCTACTTGATTTCGAGATAGGCCGCGAGGAGAGCAACCATGAAAGTCGGCATTGCACTCAATATGCTGTCAGAACCTGGCCGCCCCGATGTCGCGGTCGTCCGCGATCATCTGGCGATGGGCGACCTTGCCGAGCCGCTCGGTTTCGACTCGCTGTTCGCGCTCGAACACCATTTCACCGGCTATGCGATGTCGCCGGCGCCGCTCCAATTGCTCGCCTATTTCGCCGGCCGCACCCAGCGACTCACGTTTGGCACCTCGGTCATCGTCCTGCCATGGCACGATCCGATTCGGGTGGCCGAAGAGATCGCGCTCCTCGACATCCTCTGTGGCGGGCGCTGTCTGTTCGGCTTTGGCCGCGGTGCGGCGAGCGTCGAATACGCGGGCTTCCGCATCCCGATGGGCGAGGCCCGGCCGCGTTTTGCCGAAGCGGCACAGCTGATCCGCAAGGCGCTGGCCGAGCCCGAATTCGAATGGCAGGGCGAATTCTACCAGATCCCGAAGACCGCGATCCGGCCGCGCCCGATCTCGCACCCCGAGGCGCGGTTTTACGCCTCGTCGGTCAGCCCGGAATCGGCCGAAATCATGGCGAAGCTCGGTTTCGGCATCCTTGTCGTGATGCAGAACGAATGGCCGAAAGCCGCCGAGAACATCGTCAACTACCGCGAGATCGCGCTCAGCGTCGGCCACAATCCGCCGCCGCCAATCATCCTGACCAACGTCTCCTGCGCCGAGAGCCGCGACGAGGCGCATGACCGGGCGATGCAATGGCTCGGCAAGAAATGGGAGTCGATCGATAATCACTACCATTTCTCCGACGGGCATCTCGCGACGGTCAAAGGTTACGAGACCTATGGCAAGATGGCCAAAACCTATGCCCGCCTGCAAAGCGAAGACGAGCGGGTCCGCGCCACCGAGTTCTATGTCAAGATCCAGATTGTCGGCACGCCCGAGGACTGCATCCAGCAGATCGGCGAATTGCAGCGGGTGACCGGGACCGACCACCTCGTCACCGAATTCTCGTTTGGCGGCATCCCGCATGCCGAAGCCGACAGGAACATGCGCCTCTTTGCCGACAAAGCATTGCCGATATTGCAGCACGACGCCGCCTTCGCCACCCCATCCGCCCCAACAATGGCGACACTGCAGGCGGCGCCGAAAAGCGACCTGTTCGCCCCGGCCTAGACCGTGATTCACCCACCGGATCGGAGCGCCCTGCGCTTCGTTCCGGTACGATCACGGTCCAGTGTCGTGGTTCGGGAGCTCGCCGGAGTTATTTCCGCGATTTTCCCCGATCCATACCGGCGAAGGCCGGTACCCACAGCCGCAATGGGTCCCGACCTTCGTCGGGATGGCGCAGCAGATCATGTCGCGGCCTTCAGGTTCAGGATACTTGCAGCCGGTGGGGACGCCGGCGGATGGACGCCAGACATGCAACCGGAGACAGTTACGCGTGCTCGGTCATCTTTCGTTCGGCGTTTCTGATTTGGCGCGCGCCATCGTCTTTTACGACGCCGCACTCGCCCCGCTCGGACTGAGGCGCGTATGGACGAAGCCTGATGCGGCTGGCTATGGCCCGTCCGGCGGCGGCGACCTTTTAGCACTCAAAAAGCAGTCATCGCCGGTCAAGCCTCCAGGTCCGGGATTTCACTTGGCGTTCAATGCCGCATCGCAGGCTGCGGTGGATGCTTTTCATGCCAGAGCGCTGGGAGCGGGCGGGACCGATAACGGGCGTCCGGGGCTTCGATCCTATTACGGACCGGCCTATTATGCCGCTTTCGTGATCGATCCGGACGGCTACGCCATCGAAGCCGTCTGTCAGCAGAAAAGTGCCTGAGCGTCCCTGCTCTGCTTACCTGTAACCGGAAGACGGCGCGCGGCCTCCGATCGGCGCGCTGTGCACTGACGCTCATCCGGAGGAAACCATGCCCGATTTCGACGCGATCATCATCGGCACCGGTCAGGCCGGGCCGTCATTGGCGTTTCGGCTTGCCGCCGCCGGGATGAAGGTCGCGGTCGCGGAACGAAATCTCGTCGGCGGCACTTGCGTCAACACCGGCTGCACCCCGACCAAGGCGCTGGTGGCGAGCGCTTACGCGGCGCAGATGGCGCGGCGTGGCGCCGAATACGGGGTCGTGACCGCCGGCGAGGTCGGCGTCGACATGCGGCGCGTCAAGGCGCGCAAGGACGCGATCGTCGCACAAGCGCGTGACGGGCTTGCTGCCGCGCTCGACAATGCGGCCAATATCAGCCTCTTCCGCGGCCACGCCCGCTTTGTTTCGCCGCGCGAGGTCGAGATCGGCGACGAGCGGCTGCGCGCCGAACGGATCTTTGTCAATGTCGGCGGGCGGGCGCTGGTCCCTGACATGCCCGGCATCGACCAGGTGCCGTATCTGAACAATTCGTCGATGATGGCGATCGATGTTCTGCCGCCGCATCTGATCATCGTCGGCGGCAGTTATATTGGTCTCGAATTCGGCCAGATGTACCGCCGTTTTGGCAGCGAGGTGACGATCATCGAGATGGCGCCGCGGCTTGTGCACCGCGAAGACGCGGATGTATCGGCGGCGATCAGGGACATCGTCGAACATGACGGCGTCCGGATCCGCCTGAATGCCGAATGCATCAGTCTTGCAACACGCGGCAAAGATATCGTTGCCAAGGTTGACTGTATCGAAGACGCACCGGAAGTCGTCGGCTCGCATCTGCTGCTGGCGGTGGGGCGCCGCCCCAATACCGACGATCTCGGTCTCGACCAGGCGGGAATTCGCTGCGACGAGCGTGGCTACATCGTTGTCGACGATCAGCTGCAAACGAACGTGCCGGGGATCTGGGCGCTCGGCGATTGCAACGGCAAGGGCGCTTTTACCCATACCGCCTACAATGATTTTGAGATCGTCGCGGCGAATTTGCTCGACCATGACCGGCGCCAAGTCAGCGACCGCACCCCCGCCTACGCGCTCTACACCGATCCGCCGCTCGGGCGGGTTGGCATGACGATGTCGGAGGCCCGAAACAGCGGTCGGCCGGTGCTGGTCGGCGAACGCCCGATGACCCGCGTTGCCCGCGCCATCGAAAAGGGCGAGACGCAGGGTTTCATGCGTATTCTGGTCGATCGCGACACCAAAGAGATCCTCGGTGCGTCATTGCTCGGGACCGGCTGTGACGAGGCGGTGCACTCGATCCTGGATCTGATGAATGCAAAGGCGCCGTATCCGATCATGCAGCGCGCGATGCACATCCACCCGACCGTTTGCGAGCTGTTGCCGACGATCCTGGGCGACCTCAAACCGCTTGATTGACCGAGACCCGGCCCAACGGGTGCGCGAGCGCTGGCGGCGCTGCAGCGACAAACCGTCGGAACCTGTCGCGCGAGAGGTAGTTAGCCCGGTGTGCGCAGCATGCACGCGAAATCGGAGTCTGGGATGAGAAAGCTAACCCTTGCCGCGGTGTCGGCGATCGCTCTTGGCATCGCCGGCGCTGGCCCACTATACGCGCAAACCGCCAATACCAGCCCGGGCGTAAATCCTGCCCCGGCCACTACCACGACCAACCCGACCGCAGCCGCCCCGGCGTCCCCGACCGGGGTCGCACAGCCGGCCATGCCACAGGCGGAGACCTCGACCCCTGGCACAATGGGGTCGATGAACAACATGGGGACAAGCGAACATTTCGGTCGGTTGTCGCGCGCCGACATCAAGCAGATCCAGAGCGAACTGCAGCGCGAGGGGCTTTATCACGGGCGCATCGACGGGATTGACGGTCGCGGGACCCATCAGGCGTTGCGGGCGTACCAGCAGCACAACGGTATGCGCGCCACCGGTCGCCTCGATCATCAGACCTTGGCCAGCCTGCTCGGAACCGGCACCGGCATGGGCTCGAGCATGCCGCCGAGCAATATGAACGGCACGAACAATGACATGAACACGCCGTCATCCGGCACTGCTGGAACTGCGGGTTCGAACAACACCACCAATGGCACCAACCAATAGATCTCGACTTGTGCCTGACCCAGCCCCGCCATTCGGGCGGGGCTTTTTTTAGGCAAGTTTCGGACCCTTGTCGCCCCGGCTTGGCGTCGCCCCGGCTTGGCGTCGCCCCGGCTTGGCGTCGTCCCGGCTTGGCGTCGTCCCGGCTTGGCGTCGCCCCGGCTTGGCCCACATATCGTCACCGCTCGCTGGCCGGCGGCCCCCGCAAGCCTCCCGTCACGGTGACTGAACATGCCGGCGGGCGGCCTGATCGATCATATCCTCCAGGCTCCGGCGCGCCCGTTAGCGCTGCTGCCGAAACAGCTGATCCTGGTGGCCAACACCGGTTACAATCGTCGGCGCTCGCAAGCGCATGATCGACGGTGCAAGAGGCGGCGATGAACGAATTGGCGGCAGACACCCTGGTCCATTATGAATGCACGGACCGGATCGCGACATTGACCCTGAACCGGCCGGAAAAGTTGAACGCGTTTAGCGACGACCTGGTGCGTCACCTTGCCGAGGCGCTGCGCCGCTTCGATCTCGACCCCGAGGCCGAAATCGCGATCATTCGCGGCGCCGGCCGCGCCTTTTCGAGCGGGGCCGACGTCCACCAGCGCCAGCTGCGGCGGCGGGAGGAATTCCTGCAGCATGGCGGGCCGCAGGGGTGGGGGGCGAATTCCGCCGATCTTCTGACCCGTTCGGTCAATTGGAAGCCGGTCATCGCGGCCCCGCACGGCTATGCGATGGGTCTGGCACTCGGCATCGTGCTCGAATGCGATCTGATCGTCGCCGAAGCCGGGACGAAGTTCCAGATCACCGAAACCTCGCGCGGTCTCGGCGGCTCGAAATATTGGGCGTTGCTGAATTTCCGCGGTGCCGCGGCATTCGCCACCGAGGTGGCGCTGACCGGGCGTTTCTTCACCGCCGAGGAGGCGCACGCCGCCGGCGTCATCAATCGCATCGCGCCGACCGGTCGACATCTCGAGGTGGCGCGCGAGTTAGCGGCAGAAGTCGCCAAAAACCCGCCGCTGTCGGTCCGGGCGACAATCCGCACCCGGCGGTGGTATCTGGACCAGATCGGCCGCGAAGTGGCGATGCAGACCGCACCTCTGAAGCTCTACCTGACCGAAGATTTTCACGAAGCCGCCCGCGCCTTTGCCGAAAAGCGCAAACCCGGCCCGTTCAAGGGCCGCTGAGGACGCCACCGGGCTTGAGGGCGCCCGGCTGACGGCGCCCGGCGCCGGCGCTCGCGCTTCTGCCGCGGTCCGCTCCCCTTCACACCTGGATGCGTGGGCGGATCAGGGTAGCGGGCGTAATTCGACGACCGATTCCGTATACATTGATTTGAAGAATCAAGGTTGACTCAAGTACTTCTTCCAGACCGATAGTGGCCTCTCAGAAGGGCCGGAGCCCGGTACGGGGCGGCCGCATTCGAGATTCGGAGGGCGATTTGATGATCACTGCAGCCTATGCGCGCACAATGGCCGTCTACAACGCCGAGATGAACCGCCGCCTTTACAATGCCGCGGCGCGGTTGCCGGATGAAGCGCGGCGGCTGCCGCGGGGGGCCTTTTGGGGCTCGATCCACGGCACATTGACCCACATTCTGTGGGGCGACCGGCAATGGATGTCGCGTTTCGACAATTGGCCGAAACCCGCTACGCCGATCAAACAGAGCGCGCAGATGATCGACGATTTCGGGGAGCTGATGCGGGAGCGCGAGCAGGCCGACCGCAACATCACGCGGTGGGCGCACCAGATCGACGATGCTTGGCTGGCCACGGATCTGGTCTGGTTCAGTGGCGCGGCCAACCGAGAGATGCGCGCGCCGAAGGGGCTGTTGGTGTCACATTTCTTCAATCACCAGACCCATCATCGCGGCCAGGCGCATGCCATGCTGACTGCCGCTGGCGAGGAGACTGGCGACACCGACCTGTTCCTGCTGGTCCCGCAAATCGTCGATTGACGAGGTTCACAATTCACCTTCGATGTTTCATCAACGGACGTCGCTTTGATCTGACGAGGCCTCGTCGGTAAAATTTGCAGATGCCGCAGGGCGATGAAGACGGCGGACAAAGGCAGTGTCGTCGTCGCTCTGCTGCCCGCGGTCGGCGCGCCGGCGTATGACGGGCGGCACCAGCACCGTCACCTGACCGATGGCGGCGGCACTTCCGCCGCGGCTCTCCCGGGGCGCGTCCCATCAAACCGGGCTGGTTGCCGATGTGCCGTCCCGGCACCCCACCCTCGGGGGTCCGACAGAACGAGGCGCCCCGACGGATTTGACCGTCCGACCCTGACCGCTTCGGAGAAAGGCTGGCGCCACAAATGGCGCTAGTCTAAGTCTGCGCCGCTTAATGCGAACCGGGGCGGGAAGCGCGTTGATCAACACGTCTGAAGACGGGCTGCCGTTGCCGCAGCGCTATTGGGCAATCCTGACGCTCGCCACCGGCATGGTCGTGTCGGTGCTCGACAGCTCAATCGCCAATATCGCGCTGCCGACAATCGCGCGACAGATCGCGGCCACCCCGTCGCAGTCGATCTGGGTCATCAACGCCTATCAGCTTGCGGTCGTCGTCACCTTGCTGCCATTCGCCTCGCTCGGCGACATTTTTGGTTACCGCCGAATTTACGCGATCGGCTTTGCTGTGTTTACCACGGCGGCATTGATCAGCGCGTTGTCATATTCGCTGCCGATGCTGGCGATCGGACGCGCGTTGCAAGGCGTTGGCGCCGCCGGGATGATGAGCGTCAACACCGCGCTGGTGCGCTTTACCTACCCGCGGCGGCAATTGGGGCGCGGCATCGCGATGACCGCGGTCGCGGTGTCGGTGTCATCGGCGGCGGGGCCGAGTGTTGCCGCGGCAATTCTCGCGGTCGCCTCGTGGCACTGGCTGTTCGCGGCGAGCGTGCCGATTGGGTCGGTAACCTTTGTCCTCTCGTTGCGGCTGCTGCCGCGCACGCCGCCCTCGCCACATCGTTTTGATCTGGCCAGCGCGGTGCTGAGTGCGTTCGCCTTTGCGGCGTTGATCGGCGGGATTAACGGCATCGGCCACGGCCAGCCCGGCATCACCGTCGCCGCCGAACTGGTCGGCGCGCTTGGTGTCGGATATGTTCTGGTGCGCCGCCAAACGCGGTTGCCGTTGCCCTTGCTGCCGGTCGATCTGTTTCGGCGGCCGATCTTTGCGTTGTCGGTGACGACGTCGGTGACGACCTTTGTCGCCCAGGGCATTACCTTTGTCACCCTGCCGTTTTATTTTGAGGATGTGCTCGGCCGATCGCAGGTCGCAACCGGCCTGCTGATGACGCCGTGGCCAGCGACGGTGGCGGTGATTGCGCCGATCGCCGGCCGGCTCGCCGATCGCTATCCAGCGGGAATCCTCGGCGGCATCGGGCTCGGTGTGTTGAGCATCGGCTATTTGCTGTTGGCGCTGTTGCCGGCCGAACCTGCGACGGCCGACATTTTGTGGCGCATGATGCTGTGCGGGCTCGGCTTTGGCTTTTTTGCGTCGCCCAACAACCGCGCGATCGTCGCCAGCGCGCCGCGTGAGCGCAGCGGCGGCGCCGGCGCCATCCAATCGACGGCGCGCTTGTTGGGGCAGACGATCGGTGCCGCCCTGGTGGCGATGATCTTTGGATTTGCCCATCCCTCGGCTGGCACCGGGCCGACTGTCGCGATCGTGCTCGCATCCGCCTTCGCGGCCGCCGCTGCAGTCGCGAGCCTGGCGCGGTTGTCGCGTTTTGCGCGCAGTGCGCAACCCGTTTCCGGCGCGGGTCCAACCGTGGCAAATGCCCGGAACAGCGCCCCCGCTCTGGATTGAGCGGCGCGGTTTTCCGGGCCAATCGGCGCACCGGCGGCCATCGTCAGCGCCGATGGCGGCGCTGCGCATCCTTTGTCACCGTGGTCGCCAAGTCCACACCCGCGCGAAATAAACAAAGTCGTTAATGCCGCCAATAGGGGATATCATCACCTCGCAGACCTCACGCTCCGCATTCGGTCTCGATCTCAATGCAATGCCGCCTCGGCCTCTTTAAGCAAATCCTTGCTTGTGTTTGGTTGCTGTTATCCTTGGCGGCGACGCCAGCCAATGCGACCGATTCGGACCGGCAGGTTCTCCACGTCCTGAACCGGCTTGCCTTCGGACCGACCGTCGATGATTTCAACTATGTGAAGATGATCGGGGTCGAGCGCTATATCGCCGAGCAGCTCGACCCGGCGGACATCGCAGAGCCGCTTGAACTGCGCTTTCGCCTGGCGCAACTCGGTACGCTCGATCTCGATGCGGTCGAGTTGCGGCAGTTCTACGGCCCGTTGCGCACGGTGGCCGGCGTCAAACCCACCCTCGACGACATCAAGGCTCAGCAACAGCGGGCAAGCCTCGTGTTTCGCGAGGCGGCCGAGGCACGGGTTCTGCGGGCGGTGCTAAGCCGGCGTCAGCTGCAACAGGTGATGGTCGATTTCTGGTTTAACCACTTCAACATCTTCGCCGGCGAAGGGCTCGATCGGATCTGGATCGGCAATTATGAGGAGCAGGCGATCCGGCGATTTGCCCTTGGTCATTTTCGTGACCTGTTGTTCGCTGTCGCCAAGCACCCGGCGATGCTGCTGTATCTCGACAATACCCGGAATACCGCCGAGCCGCGCTCGGGGCAGGACCGGCTGAACGAGAATTTCGCTCGCGAGGTCATGGAGTTGCACACCCTTGGGGTTGACGGCGGATATAGCCAGGGCGATGTCGAGACGCTGGCGCGGGTATTTACCGGTTGGCGCATCAATTCGCCCGGCGCCACCGAGTTCCCCGAGGTTGCCGCGGTGTTCGAGGGCTCGCGTCACGATTATGGCGCGAAAGTGTTTCTCGGGCACCAGTTGCTGGCGCGCGGCAAGGCCGAGGGAGAGGAGGCTCTCGACATCTTGGCATCGAGCCCGGCGACGGCGCACCATATCGGGTTTGAACTCGCGCAATATTTTGTCGCCGATACGCCGCCGCCGACCCTTGTCGAACGCCTTGCGGCACGCTTTCTCGCCACCGGCGGCGACATCCGCGAGGTGCTGAAGACCTTGTTCGATAGCCCCGAGTTCTGGACCAGTACAGGGCAGAAGTACAAGACGCCTTATGAATTCGTGATCTCCGCAGCGCGCGCGGCCGGCCTGCCGATCAACAATCCGCAACCATTGCTCGGCTGGATGAGCCGGCTCGGCATGCCGCTTTATGGCTGCGAAACACCCGACGGGTACAAGAACACGGCGCAGGCCTGGCTGAGCCCGGACGCGACACTGCAGCGGATCGACTTTGCGGTCGCCTTTGCCCGCGGCGCCGTGCCGGTCGCGGCCGATGTCGGGCGCGCGGCGCCGGGCCGTCATCGAACGCTGGCGATCGACCCCAAGCCACTCCTGGCCCTCTTCGGGTCGACCCTGACGCCCGCGACCCGCGCTGTCATCCTGGCCGCGCCAGCGGGGCAACGCGCCGCACTCCTGCTCGGCAGCCCGGATTTCATGCGCCGATAGCGGCTTGGCCTGCCAACCGGGCTCGGCCGGCATTGCGGTATCGCGTCGAGATTAGCGGCGGCAGCAGCTGGCGTTCATCGTTTCTTCACGACGCTGATGCTAATGGTATGACCCAGACATATGGCACCCATTCCTCTGCTTCCGCCGCCGCCTTCGTCGGCATCACGATCATTGTGCGTAGGCGCCATCGGTCGGAATCGGCCCACTAATCGATCATCAGCGCGTTCGCCCGGCCAACCGCGACGACGCCGTCCGTCTGGTAATCGACATTCGGAAGGATGCAGCCGCATGTAGCGCCGCAACAATTGCTGTGGCCGATTTCGGTTAGCGGCGTTGCTGTCTCATTTGTCTGGGAACAAAGCTAGACGTGAGCGACAACTTTATTGCGCCGCGGCTGGCGCGGTGCTATAAGAATTAGGGAGAGGACGGCAGCTTGCTGTTATTCGGGCAACGAGGGGACTGCGGTCTTTGGCGACGGATAGTTGTGAGACCTCTCCCTTAAACCTCTATCAAATTCTCAACAGGAGCGCCGGGGTGCACCGCAGACTGCTTCGCGCCGCAAGCCTGATCGCGTTGCTCGCCATCACCGGATGCCATAACGCTCCGCCTCTGCCGCCGGCACCGCCGGCGTCGGCGCTGCCGTCGAGCGAATATATCATCGGGCCGGGCGACCAGCTCGACGTCTTTGTTTGGCGCAATCCCGAACTGAGCGTCAACGTGCCGGTCCGGCCCGACGGCCGGTTGTCGCTGCCGCTGGTCGAGGATGTCGTGGCAATCGGAAAGACGCCGACCCAGCTTGCGCGTGAACTCGAGCAGCGCTTGTCAAAATACATCAAAGAGCCGGTCGTCACGGTCATCGCCACCGGATTTGTCGAGCCGTTCAACGAGCAGATCCGGGTCGTCGGCGAAGCGGCGACCCCGCGCTCGATCCCGTATCGTACCGACATGACAGCGCTTGACGCGGTGATTGCGGTCGGCGGTCTGACCCGTTATGCGGCTGGCGATGACTCGGTGATCGTGCGGACCGTCGGCAACAAGCAATATACCTATGCGGTGCATCTCGACAGCCTTGTCAAAGACGGTGACGTATCAGCCAACGTCATGCTTCAGCCGGGCGATATAATCATTATTCCTCAACGTCTGTTCTAAAATGATTGACCGTAGTACGAAAGTAAAAGCGCGCCGCACGGTGCGAAGATTGCTGGTTGAAATACTGGGGTCACGGTGGTGGCGAGCGCGACCCGCGCCCTGTCTTCGGGGGAGCAATCGATGAATTCGATTATCTCGCAGGCAATGCCGTTCCTGCAGATGGTCTGGCGGCAAAAATGGTACGCTGTCGCGGCGGCGTGGCTGGTTTGTACTGTCGGCTGGATCGGCGTCGCCCTGATCCCGACAAAGTATGAATCCTCGGCTCGAGTATATCTCGACACCGATCCGCTATTGACGCCGCTGTTGCAAGGATTGGCCGCGAACACCGATCCGACGCGCCATCTCGACTTCCTGCAGCGCACGCTGTTGAGCCGCCCCAATCTCGAACAACTCGTCCGCATGACCGACCTCGATGAGGGGATCACCAGTCCGGCGCAACGGGAGCTGCTCTACAAGCAACTGGCGACCGGAATCGCGATAAACCCGATCACCTCCAATTTGATGACGATTTCCTTTCGCGACAAAGACCCGGAGACGGCGAAAAATGTCGTCGAGGGCTTGCTGACGATTTTCTCGGAAAAGGCGGCGGGCAGCAGCCGCGCGGAAATGGATAGCGCGCAACGTTTCCTCGACGAGGAAATCGCCTCCTATCGCGACCAACTGCACGCCAAGGATATGCAACGCGCGGAACTGGCGCAGCGATACCCCGATATTGTCTCGAGCGTGGCGCCGGACGCCGAGGACGGCGGCGATGCCCGAAGCCGGCTCGAACAGGCGCATGATGCCGTGGCCAGGGACAAAGACCAGCTCGCCGATGCGATCACCTTGCGTAACTCATTGCAAAAGCAGCTTGCTGCGGTGCCACCGATGCTGTCTGTCGATCGTGCCCCGCAAGTGGTCATTGCCGGCGGCCGGATGCTCAGTCCCGATGAGCAGCGCCTCGCCGAAATGCGCAGCCACCTCGATGAGTTGCGCCTTAAATACACCGACCAGCACCCGGACGTGATCGCCGCGCGTCAGGAAATCCAAGAGTTTGAAACCGAGATGAAACGGGCCAGTTCGACGGCCGCAGCGGGCAGCACCAAGACCCAGATACCGAACAACATATACGACCAGCTCAAGATCAAGCTGGTCGACGCGGAAGACCGGGTCGCCGCAGCGCAGCGGCAGCTCGTGGAAGCCGAGGCAAATGCCGAGCGTATCGACAAGATCGCGCAATCGGTGCCAGGGGTATTGCTCGAGGTGCAGGATCTTGATCGCGACTACGGGGTCCTCAGAACCAATTACGACGGGCTGGTGGCGCGCCGGCAAGCGGCGCAAATCGCTGATGCCGCCGACACCAAAACGGAAAAGATCCAATTCCGTGTTATCGACCCACCTCAGGTGCCGCTGGCGCCGGTTCAGCCAAATCGCCCGGTGCTCGTCTCGGTCGTGCTGTTGGCGGGGCTCGGCGCCGGGGTGGCGGCGCCGATCTTTATGCGACAATTCGATCGCTCGTTCGCGACAATTGGCCAGCTGCGCGACCTCGGGATCCCGATTTTGGGCAGCGTGACGCGGCTGTCGCTGGGGGCCACGCGGCGCCGAGCGGCGGTGCAGCTGGCCGGCGTATGCGCCAGTGCGGTGATGCTGATTGCAGTCTACGGCACCTTGCTGTTGTTGAGCCTCAAACTTCATTCGGTGGGCGTCTCGTAATGGCCGAATCAATAGGACTGATCGAGCGCGCGGCGGCGTTGCTGCGCCAGCGGGAGGCGGCGGCGGGGGCGTCGCCGGCGCCGCTCGCGCCAACCGCTGGATTGGGCGCGCCGGGACCGGCCACGCCGGTCGCTGGATTGAGTGCGCCGGCGTCTGAGGACGTGCCGGAAATCAACGGTGCTGAATTGATCTTCGACCGCAGCCAGCTTGCGAGCTTGGGCGTGGCGGTCCCAACTGCCGAACGCTCTCTTACCGCTGAAGAATTTCGGCTTATCAAACGCAACCTGATCACCGCATGGACGACGGCCGATCGGACAGGCGAGGCGCGCTTTAGCCGGATCATCATGGTTACCAGCGCCCGGCCGGGAGAAGGCAAGACCTTCGTCGCTCTCAACCTGGCGCTGGCGTTCTCGTCCGAAAGGGAAGTCAAGGCGTTATTGGTCGATGCCGATACCCATTTTGGGGCGCATCGTTCGGGGTTGAAGGCAATTCTCGGAAGCCGTGAGGGCAAGGGAATTGTCGATGTTCTGGCCGGTACGGCGAATTTGGAAGATGCCCTGATCCGTACCAACATCGAGAACCTTCTCGTGTTGGCGGCCGGCCGTGGCGGGCCGCAGGTGCCCGAACTGTTCTCGAGCAGCCGCATGAGCGTGTTGCTTCATGAAATGACGCGCCGGTTTCCGGATCGGTTTATCATCATCGACACGCCGCCCTGCATGGTCAGCAGCGACGCGGCGACAATGGCACCGTTGGTTGGGCAAATTGTCTTTGTCGTCGAAGCGTACCGCACTCAACATGACGAAATCGAGGCCAGTCTCAGCATGTTGGCCGCCTGTCCGCGGATCAGCTTGGTGCTAAACAAAAGCGAACAAGCAAACGCGCATTTCGGCTCGTATACTTATGGCTATCGCTATCATTATTCGAGCGATGATAGCGATCAGCTGCGCAGGGACAGGCCGGCGCCCGCCTAGTGATTGGAGCCGACCCGATGATTCGCGTGGAGGGTGCGAAGCCACAATGCGTCGGCACACCGCTCCCCGCGACGGCAGATCCGCCCAGCTCTGTGCGAACAGGGCGCCGCGGTTTCGCAGCCAGACGGCCCGCGTCCGACCGCACCGCTCGCCCCACTAAAAGCCCGGCCGGTGGACGCGAGCGCCGCGGGCATCTGAAACTGACGCTGCTGCTGTTCGCGGTTGCCAGTGTCGAACGCGCCACCACCGCGGCGGCCCAGCTGGTGCCCGGTCTAACCCCGCCGACGAGCGGCGCGCCCTCGGGTGTGGCGCCGAGCGGCGGACCCGCCACCCTGGCGCCGCCCGCCTCCGGGCCATTCGGGCTCCCCAATCCGTTGGCGCCGCCCAATACATTGCTGCCGGGGGTAACGCCAAATCCGGCCCAGCCGCCGACCTCAGGGCTGATGTTGCCGGTGCCGGGGATCGGCATCACCACGCTGCAAGCCTATGATCCCAATGCTCCGGCGGTGGTGATCCGGCCTTATGCTACAATTGGCGAGACATTTTACAGCAATGTCCGCTACACCGCGACCGACCATACCGCCGCCGCTGAAACGAGCCTTATCCCGGGGATCTCGATCTCTGCCGACACGCCGCGCTTTACCGGCGTGCTGAGCGGCAATGTGCAAGGCAACCTGTATACCCCGACCAGCAATCTCGACCAGATCAGCGCCAATCTATTCGGAGACGGCACCGGCACCCTCGTCCCCGGTTATCTTTTTGTCGACACGTCCAGCAGCATGAACGAGGCGTCGACCCTGGGCGGCCTCGGCTTTGTCAGTCCGTCGACATTGCCGCGTACGCAACGGACGCTGGTGTTTACCAACACTGTATCGCCCTATTTGCGAGAATCGTATGATGGGTTGGTTGATACCGAACTGCGCTATCGCTTTTCTGCGGTCGATTTCGGACAGAATACCGGTGTCAACTCCACGACCAATCCGTTCAATTCGGGTCTCGCCAACGGCACGTTGAACGAAGGAACGTTTACGGCGGCGACCGGTCGTGACTTTACCCGCCTCAGCTCGCGCCTGATCGTCGACGCGTCGAAATTCGACTCGAATTCCAGCAATCAAAATTCGCAATTCAGCGCCTATGACGACATCGAATATTTTATAAAACCCAATATCGCTGCACTCGGCCGAGCCGGGTATCAAAATATCCGATTTCCGTTTGCGCCGGCGGCGACATTCGCCGGTCCGACCTGGCTCGCTGGCGGACGGCTTGGATCAGCCGCCGATTATGGCTATATCGCTCTTGAATACGGTCGTGTGCAGGGGGTCAACGGTCTCACCGGGTCAGCCGATTATCAGATCACGCCAACCCTTACGTTCCAGGCTAACCTGACCCAGGGGATCACTTCGGGGGCCGAATCCTTTGCGAACACATTGGCCAGTTCTACCTTGAGCGCCAATGGCTCCATCGTAAATCAATCGACAGGATTACCCTCGACATTTTATAATCCTGGCGTTGGACTTAACAATTCGGTATACCGTCAACATCAGTACAATTTTGGTTTGACCGAAGTGCTCGGGCGCAATAGCTATTCTCTCTTTGCTTATTATATTAACGCGCAGTCATTGACGCCGCCGATCACGGCGCCAACCGACAGCGAGGGCGCGAATTTTTCCTGGTCGCGTGACATCCGGCCCGATACCAGCGGCTATGCGTCGCTCGGCTACACCCGAACCACCAACGTCGTGACCGTCAATTCGCTGGCGCCAGTCCCTAATACCAGCACCCTGACCACTAATCTCGGCCTCAACCATTCCTTTGCACGAGCGCTGACCGGGTCAGTTGTCTACACCTTTTCCTATCAGCCGAACGGGGGCGCGATCGTGAACGGGAGGACCGGCGACATCGTGGCCAATACGCTTCAGTTTTATTTGACAAAGGCGTTTTGAGCCGATGTATGCGGAATTCTACGGGCTGGCGGCCCGCCCGTTTCAGCTGACCCCCGACGCCCGCTTTTTCTTCGAAAGCAGCGTTCACCGGCAGGCCATGGCCTATCTGGTTTATGGGCTGCACCATGCCGAAGGGTTTATCATCATCACCGGCGAGGTGGGCGCTGGCAAGACAATCCTCGTCGACAATCTGCTGACCACCGTCAATCCCGAAAGCTTTGTCGCCGCTAAAATCGTGACCAGCCAACTCGGTGGCGACGATCTGTTGCATTTGGTCGCGGGCGGCTTTGGTATCGCCAAGGAGGGGCTGAGCAAGGGATCGCTGCTGCAGCGCATCAGCGATTTTGTCCTGGCCCAGCATCGCGCCGGCAAACGCGCCCTGCTGATCGTCGATGAGGCGCAGAACCTCTCGTTCGAAGCCCTTGAAGAATTGCGGATGCTGTCGAATATCGTCGTCGACAAGACGATGGCGCTGCAAAGCTTTCTGCTGGGACAGCCGCAGTTTCGCGCGATCCTTGGCAGCCCCGGGCTCGAGCAGCTCCGCCAGCGCGTGACCGCCGCTTATCATCTCGGCCCGCTCAATGAGGCGGAAACCCGTGCTTATATCGAACATCGCTTGCGCCGGGCTGAGTGGAAAGGCGACCCGCATTTTACTGAGGCCGCATTCCCGCTGATTTTTCAGCACACGGAAGGCGTTCCGCGACGGATCAACACGCTGTGCTCGCGGCTGTTGCTGTACGGGTTCCTCGAGCAGATACATACCTTGACGGCGAGCGCCGTCGAAAAGGTCGCAAACGACCTGCGCGACGAAATCGCGGTGGTCACTGACACTGCGGCGCTGGCGGGCGCCAATTGCGATATCGGCGCCGCAGCCGGGGAGAGCCTTGCGGTGGTCGTCGAGCGCTTGGCCCATCTCGAAAAAAGCGTCGACAAGCATGCGCGGCTGATCAGGCGCGCGATTGAAATCGCCGCCCATTATTTCCAGGGTGAGCGGATGTGACAATGCCAAACGAACCAGATGCGCCAAGCGAACCAGACGCGATGCGCCCCGAGGCCGGAGCCATGACCGTCGATGTCGAGGATTATTTCCAGGTGGAAGCTTTCGCTTCAGTCATCGACCGCCGGGACTGGGATCATTTGCCGCCCCGAATCGAGCGCAACACCCATCGGCTGCTCGATATCCTCGCCGATGCCGAGGTCCAGGCGACGTTTTTCACCTTGGGCTGTGTCGCTCGTCGCAATCCATCGGTGGTGCATCGCATCGTCGCCGACGGGCACGAATTGGCGAGCCACGGCGCTGATCACCGTCGCGTCGATCGTCAATCACCGGCCGCGTTTCGCGCCGACATCAGCGACAGCAAAAAAATCCTCGAGGATATCGGCGGGGTGACGGTCAACGGCTATCGGGCGCCGACCTTCTCCATCGGGGGTGACACCGCCTGGGCGCACGCGGTCCTGGAAGAGGAAGGCTATCGCTATAGTTCGAGTGTCTATCCGGTCAAACACGATCTCTATGGCAGCCCCGACGCGCCGCGTTGCCCCTTTGCTCCGGTTCCGGGCTTGGTCGAAATCCCGCTGACCACCGTTCGATTGCTGGGAAGAGACATCCCGGCTTCCGGCGGCGGCTATTTTCGGCTGTTCCCCTATGCGCTGACGCGCTGGCTGCTGAGCCGGGCACAGCGCCACAGCGCTTTGCCGATCTTCTATCTCCATCCGTGGGAAATCGATCCGGACCAGCCGCGACAGCGGCAGGCCCCGTTGCGTTCGCGTGTCCGTCACTACCTGAACCTCGGCCGCACCGAACCTCGCCTGTACCGATTATTGCGTCACTTCAACTGGACCCGGATGGATCGCCTGTTTCTGACTGACCCGTCAGCCTCCTACCCGCTGATTCCGGCATGGACGGAAACTCGCTCACCGTCACCGTAAGCCCGTTCCAAAACGAGCATGCGCAGCGGTGGGACGACTTTGTCCACAACTGCGCGGCCGCCACGTTTTTTCATCTATCAGCGTGGCGGCGGGTGATCGAGCGCGGCTTTGGTCACCGGACCCATTATATGATCGCCGAACGTGGGGGCGTGGTGACCGGCGTGCTGCCGCTGACCCATATTCGATCGCTGCTGTTTGGTTCGGCTCTGATCTCGAACGCATTTGCCGTCTATGGCGGTCCGGTCGCCGCCGATCAAGAAAGCCTCGAAGCGCTTGAAACTGCGGCGGCGCGTCTGATGGACCAGCTCGGCGTGCCGATCCTCGAACTGCGGGGTTTTGCCGCGCACCGCACCGGCTGGGAGACAAAATCCGCGCTCTACGTTACTTTTCGCAGAGCGATCCGGCCGACGGTCGACGCCAATTTGAAGGCGGTCCCGCGCAAGCAGCGCGCGATGATCCGCAAGGGGATCCAAAACGGGCTGTGTTCCGAAATCGATCCTGGGGTCGACCGGCTTCATCGCATCTATGCCGAGAGCGTGCGCAATCTGGGGACTCCGGTCTTTGCCAAATCGTACTTTCGCATCCTCACCGAGGAATTCGCTGATTGCTGTGACATCGTCGCCGTTACCAGCAACGGGCGCGCCATTGCCGCGGTTTTGAACTTCTACTTCCGGGACCAGGTCCTGCCGTTCTACGGCGGCGGCTTGCCGGCCGCGCGGGCGCTGGCGGCCAACGATTTCATGTATTGGGAAGTGATGCGCCGCGCCTGCGAGCGGGGATACCGAGTATTCGATTTTGGCCGCAGCAAAATCGGCACCGGCGCCTATGCCTTCAAGCGCAACTGGGGTTTTGAGCCGACCCCGCTCGACTACCAGTTCCGCGTCGTCGCCGGGCGCGGGGTGCCCGATCTCAACCCGCTCAATCCGAAATACCGCCTGCTCGTCGCCGCCTGGAAACGGCTGCCATTGCCGCTCGCAACCATGCTCGGCCCGTTGATCGTCAGGGGAATTGGCTGACGCAACCAGGATTTGGCAGCCGGCGCCGCTCTTTGACATATTGTCCCCAGACGCGGAACCGGCCGCGATGCCAAATCTCCGAGGTTTTTCGAGATGAGGTTTTATGCGGTTTTGAACGACTTGCGGGGGCAGAAGCTGGTGGTATGACGCAATCATCTGATCCGGTTTCGAATCGATGAACACCGCCCACGCGACAATCAAAAGGCTTTGAGTGATGCGTGCGTTCCGCGAGGGTCAGGCGGCGATCTTCAACCTCACGCGCGATATAGCGGGCGAGGCGCATTTGGTCGAACGCGCCTTCGGCCTTGGCCCATGCGCGCTGACCGAAGCCGTCCAGCTGCTCGGTGAGCGGCTCGAGGCCGGGTGAGCGCGAGCCCGACCTCGGCACAACGGCACGCTACAGCCAGAAATTTGCAACAGAGCCCTTCAGTTGGCGTGAACCGGGTCGCGAACATGTTCGCGACGCCCAGGCTGAACCGTCTCATGTGCCGCGAAGTTGTGGTCGACAGCGACAAACGCGTTGCCTTCGGCGCCCACTAGCTGGGCCGTGGCTCAACGTGTTTGCCGAGCCTCGCGCTCGACCTTTTGCGCCCTCGGCCTCACCCTGCCGCCGGGCATCCTCGAGATAGCGCCCGCCTGACGAGGCAATTCCTAAATCAGCAGATTGCCTATAAGCCATAATAACCCGAGCCGTTCAAAACCAAACTGCGGAAGTTGGGTCTCGCCGTCGGCGGACACTCGGGCAAAGCCGATAAGGCGTTGTTCCGGGTGAGTTTTCGACCATCATTTATGAGGTGTTTAAGCTCTTGAAATCATGGCGAAAAATTTTGACGAAACTTTTGGAAGCGCGAGACATTCTCGCGCTATAGACTTAGAAATTCGCGGGACAATTGTATGACAGGCTAGAGGGTAATTATATGACAGGGCAATCTAATACCCCCGGCATGCAGACCACTTGGGAGAATTGGAGCGGAAACCTACAGCACAAGCCGCCGACCGATGGCGACGGCTACTACTTCAAGCCGACGACGCTGGACGAGTTGAAGACCGTGCTGACGACGGCCAAGGCACTCGGCGCAACCGTCCGTGTGTCGGGGCAGCGCCACTCCCAGCCGCCGCTTGTCGCCGATGACAATCGCAGCAACCCGCCAGCCAAACCGGATACGCTGTTGGTGGACATGTCCTGCTATATCGATATCGGTGAGGCCGGCATCAGACTCGGTCCCGGTGAGAACCAGATCACGATGAATCCCGGCGTACGCGAGGACGTTGTCGATGCGTTCCTGACGCGCAACAATCTCATGTTCAGCACCGTGACGGCGGGCGGGTTCTTCAGCATCGGCGGCATGACCGCGGTCGATGTCCATGGCGGCACGCTTGCTGCGCCGATCTTCGCCGAGACCGCTTCGGCCTTCACGATCCTCGGGGCCGACGGTACGGAAACAGTGATCGACGCCAGTACGCAAGCGACCGGCAAATGGAGGCCGCTCCAGTTCGCCCGGGTCTCGCTTGGCGGGCTGGGGATCGTCACGCGGATCACCATCGACGTCTTGCCGCGGCCCTACGCGACCACGGTGCAGGGCAGGACGGACCGGCATTTGCTGCAGAACCGTCGGGCGTTCATCGACAAGTTCAAGACGCTGACCGCCCAGTTCGACCGGATGGAGGTGTTCTATTCACCCTATGCCGCGGCGCCGAATGTGCCCTTCGTGCCGCTTCCGAACTTCCTCGTCCTCGGCTGGAACATTGTCGCGAACCCCGATCCGAAGACGCCAAACAGCGCGCCCGATCCCACGAGCGCCTGTGTCCTCGCCGAAAAGGGCGAGTTCGGGGCGCCATTCCTCGGCGGGCTGGCGGGGTACGGGGCGAAATATGTGCGAGAATCGCAATACTTTTCGAACCCCTATAACCCCTTACATCTCCCGCCTGTGCCGACAGCCGGGTTTGCCGCCATCGCGCTTGACGAGATCGAGTCCCAGGCCGGCGCGGCGAACGCGAAGCATTCGGACCTGTGGCTCTCGGAGGCGTCGCAGGTCATGTTCATGTCCTATTTCTTCGAGATGCCCAATTTCGATGATGCCGGTCTCGGAAAGGTCTGGGACGGAATGGATGTCGTTGCTCGCCGTGTCATCCAGGACGGCAACTTCCACATAGCGGCACCGATGGAATTCCGGTTCATCAAGGCGGGCGACAGCGCAATGTCCGGCGCTTGTTCGGAGAATCCCGATGCAACCTTTGTCAATCTGGACCTGATCGGCTTTATCGAGCCCACGCCTTCGGCCAACTATCCGCAGGCGCTGCTCCAGTTTTTCGCGGATGTCGAGCGGGACTGGGTTGCCATGGGCGGCGTGCCGCACAACGGCAAGATGTACGGCTTCTATGATCCGTCGGCACCGGCGGGGAGCTACACGGCCGCCTTCAACCCCAACTTCCTGTCGGCTCTTCGCGCACGCCGGGGCGAGCGTCTGACTGCCTTCAGCGCCTACCGCAAGGCCCGCGATCCCGACGGGCTCTTCTACAATGCCTATTTGAGGCAGCTTCTTGAGGGGTGAGCCGGGGGTTTTGTTGCAAAGCCTTCGGCGCGATGGAAAGGAAGCGTCGAGCGAGAGCACCGGGCTGTCGGACTTCAGGGAGCGCCACTTTGCGGGTGAGATCGTGCTCTCGGCGGTGCCGGTGCGCTGGTATTGCCGCTACGGCATCAGCTATGGCGATTTTGCGCAGATGATGGGCGAACGCGGCGTGTCGGTAGTATCGGAATAACATCATCGAAGCCGATCACGGCAAGCTCAAGCAACTCGATCCCGCTGGTGCGCGGTTTCAACCCATGAAGACGGCGACGCGACAATCAAGGGCTTTGAGGTGATGCGTGCGCTCCGCAAAGGCCACGCGGCGATCGTGGACCTACGCGCGACATCTTCGGAGAGGCGCATTTGGTCGAACGCGGCTTCGGCCTTGGCGCATGCGCGCTGACTGAAGCCGTCCAGCTGCTGATCGGTGAGCGGCTCGAGGCGCGTAAGCGCGAGCCCGAGCTCGGCTACAGCCAGAAGTGTGCAACAGAGCCCGCCTCGGCGTCTCGCTGGCAACGCTCTATCGTTACATCCATGCCGCACGAACCGCGAGTATCACGGCCGTTTGACAGGGGTCCGCGATCCCCCCGGCCGGTTGAGCGGCCCGAAACGCCGCTTGGCTGACCGTATCGATCGAAGCGCAGTTCTCCCGGAGGACGACGGTGACTGGATTCAGCCCGTCGGGGTACGTGGTCAGGATATTGAGCGCGTCCTCGATGAGTTTCTGGCCGCTGTTGACCAGTTGCGGTGAAAAACCTGCTCCGGCCAATGTATCGTAGATGAATACCTCGGCTTCGAGCCCATTAGCGCCCGCTTCGGTGATCGCCGGACGGTACTCCGCCAGAATCTCCGATGATTCTACCTGCAGCAGCCGACACGCGGCTTTGGCGAGCGCCTCGCAGATAGTGCGAAGCGCCGAGGCGGTTTCGTCGTTGTCAGGTCGCACGCGGAAGGGGGCATCGAGCGGCAAAGAGAAGAGGGCGACATCCGTGCGGAAATCGGTACCAAGGACGGTGCGGCGCGCGACAAAGCCGGGACACGGACCATCTCCGTCGGTCGGGTAAGGCCAACTGTGCGGCTGGAACAGATTTTCTTCCGGAGCAGCCACGGCCTCGATGCGGCCG
>DATJLK010000235.1:0-51605 GCA_035509615.1 Allostellaceae bacterium
TGTGAAGGTTCGGTGGCCTCATGGAGGATCGGCATGGAGCGGCATCATTTGGGGAGACTGTGGCCGGTATCGGCGCTGACTTTGGGCGGCGGCGGGCTCGGCCAGGTGTGGGGCGAAACCACCTTTGAGGAATGCGTCGCGACGGTGCATGCCGCGGTCGAAGCCGGCATCGACCTTGTCGATCTCGCCCCGCGCTATGGCAACGGCAAGGCCGAGGAAGTCGTTGGCGCGGCTTTTGGTGGCCGGCTGCCCGCGGGCGTGCGGGTCACCAGCAAATGCAATCTCGGTGAATTGCCGCCGGCCGAGATCGAGCCGACCTTGCGCCGGTCGATCGCCGGCAGCCTGCGGCGGCTGCGTCTCGATCGTCTCGATTTGTTCTTTTTGCATTCGAATATTGTACCCGATTCGGTCTATCGTTCGCGCTGGTCCGGAGCCGCTGAGCGCATGACCCTTTACGCAACCTTTGTCGATCATGTCCGCCCCGTTTTTGAGAAGCTGGTAGCCGAGGGCCTGATCGGCGCCTGGGGACTGACCGGGATCGGGCATCCCGATACGATCCTCCGGCTTCTCGGCGAGACGCCGGCGCCGGCAGCGGTGCAGTGCATCGCCAACCTGCTCGACTCGCCGGGCGGGCTCAAATTCTTTGATGGTCTGGCAAAGCCGCGCGAGATCATCGCTGCGGCGCGGGCGAACGGGGTCGGGGTCATGGGGATTCGCGCGGTGCAGGCCGGGGCGCTGACCAGCGCTCTCGACCGGTCGCTGCCGCCCGACCATCCGGAGATGCACGACTATGCCCGCGCCGCGGGGTTTCGCCGGCTGGCGGCGGAAATCGGGACAAGCCCGGCCGCCTTAGCCCATCGCTACGCGCTCTCGCTCGGGGTCGACACCTTGGTGCTCGGCGTCAAAAACCGCGGCGAACTCACCGAATGCGTTGCTGCGGCCGAGGCGGGTCCGTTATCCGCGGATCTGATCGCGCGCATTGACCAGTCGGTCGCAGTTTGAGCGCTACGGTTGCCGCGAGCTGCCGCTAATTCGCGTTGCCGACCAGGAGTTGCCGAGATGCCGGCTAAAGCCGGATAAGGAGAGAGCGCCGATGAGCGGCGATACGGCCGAATACGTCGAACTGCAGGTCACGACCAATTTTTCGTTTCTGCGCGGGGCGTCGCATCCGGCCGAGTTGGTCTTGACCGCTGCTGCCCTCGGGCATCGGGCGATCGCGGTGACCGACCGCAACAGTTTCGCCGGGATCGTGCGCGCCCATCAGGCGGCAAAAGAGGTTGGGATCCGGCTGGTGGTCGGCTGCCGCCTCGATCTTGACGACGGCGCGAGCCTGCTTGCTTTTCCGCAGGACCGTGCGGCTTATGGCCGGCTGACGCGATTGCTGACTTTGGGCAAGCGTCGCGCGGCCAAAGGCGAATGCCGTCTCGGCTACGACGATCTCGCGGCGCATGGCGAAGGCCAGATCGTCGTCGTGCTGCCTTCCGACCACCTCGACGGCAGGCGAGCGGCGGAATTCGCCGCCTTTGCCGGACGCGTCGCGAGCGACTTCGACGGGCGCGCCTATCTCGCCGCCCATTACTTCTATCGCGGCGACGACGCCCGGCGTCTCGCCCGTCTCGCGGTGCTGGCCGAGGCGGCGGGGTTGCCGCTCGTTGCCACCAACGACGTGCTTTATCATGTTCCCGAACGGCGCCGGTTGCAGGACGTGCTGACCTGCATCCGTGAAAACTGCAGGATCGCGGCAGCCGGTTTCCGCCTCGCCGCCAACGCCGAGCGCCATCTGAAATCGGCGCAGGAAATGGCGCGGCTGTTTCGCCTCTACCCGCAAGCGGTCGCACGCAGCCTCGAGATCGCCCGTCGCTGTCGGTTCACTCTCGACGAATTGCGCTACGAGTATCCGGACGAGACTGCCGCGGACGGACGCCGCCCGCAGCAGCGGCTCGCCGATCTCGCCTGGGCGGGTGCGGCGGCGCGGTTTGGCCGTGAACCCTCTTCCCGCAACAGCGGGAGAGGGCAGGGTGCGGGAGGCCCGGGCACTGACGCTGATGGGTCCGACCACACCTCAACCCTCGCCTCCCGATGGGGTGGAGAGGGACGTGCATCTTGTCCATCAAAAGAAGACAGAGCCGAGAGCGGGGGAGAGAACAGTCTCATCCCTGAAAAGATCCGCGGTCTGATTGCACACGAATTGCAATTGATCGAGCGGCTCGATTACGCCCGGTATTTCCTGACCGTACACGACATCGTCGAGTTCGCGCGGCGCCGCGGCATCCTCTGCCAAGGACGCGGTTCGGCGGCCAATTCCGTCGTCTGCTATTGCCTCGGCATCACTGCCGTCGATCCGGCGCGCATCGACCTATTGTTTGAGCGCTTTATCAGTGCCGCCCGCAACGAGCCGCCCGACATCGACGTCGATTTCGAGCACGAGCGGCGCGAAGAAATCATCCAGTACATTTATGTAAAATACGGTCGCGACCGGGCCGGGTTGGCGGCCACCGTGATCTGCTACCGTTCACGCTCGGCAATCCGCGAGGTCGGCAAGGTCCTGGGCCTGTCGGTCGATGTCGTCGCCGCACTCGCCGGCATTGTCTGGGGCTGGAGCAACGACCCGATCGCCGAAGAAAGGGTGCGCGAGGCCGGGCTTGACCCGGCTGATCGCACCTTGCGCCTGGCGCTCGATCTCGCCGCCGCACTCGTCGGCTTTCCGCGCCACCTGTCGCAGCATGTCGGCGGTTTTGTGATCACCCGCGGGCCGTTATCCGAACTGGTGCCGATCGAAAATGCGGCGATGGAGGACCGCACCGTCATCGAATGGGACAAGGATGATCTTGACGCGCTCGGCATCCTGAAGATCGACGTGCTGGCGCTCGGCATGCTGACCTGTATCCGCAAAGGCTTTGCGTTGCTGGATCAGCATTACGGCCGCCGGCTGGAACTCGCCACCGTGCCGGCGGAAGACGCCCGGGTTTATGAGATGTTGAGCCAGGCCGATTCGCTTGGCGTCTTCCAGGTCGAAAGCCGGGCGCAGATGACGATGCTGCCGCGGCTCAAGCCCCACCAATTCTATGATCTCGTGATCGAGGTCGCGATCGTCCGGCCGGGACCGATCCAGGGCGACATGGTTCACCCCTATCTGCGCCGGCGGTCCGGGATCGAAGCGGTCGACTACCCGTCCGAGGCGTTGCGTCAGGTTCTCGGCAAGACTTTGGGCGTGCCGCTGTTTCAGGAACAAGCGATGAAGATCGCGATCGTTGGCGCCGGCTTTGCGCCGGAGGAGGCCGATCGGCTGCGCCGCGCGATGGCGACCTTCAAGCGCAACGGCGACATCCACCTGTTCCGCGACAAATTCGTCGCTGGCATGGTCGAGAACGGTTATGCCCGCGACTTTGCCATGCGCTGCTTCAGCCAGATCGAGGGCTTCGGAACCTACGGCTTTCCAGAGAGCCACGCCGCGAGCTTTGCTCTGTTGGTCTATGTCTCGGCATGGATCAAATGCTTTTATCCCGAGGTCTTTGCCTGTGCGTTGTTGAACAGCCAGCCGATGGGGTTTTACGCTCCGGCGCAGATTGTCCGCGACGCCCGCGAGCACGGCGTCGAAATCCGCCCGGTCGACGTCAACCACAGCTTCTGGGACTGCACCCTGGAGCCGGCGGCGGGTGAAAATCCCTCTCCACCCTTCAGGGGGGAGAGGGAGCGGCCCAGCGCGAAGCGATGGGAGGGTGAGGTGGGCGCCAGTCGACGAGCATCTCGAATCCCCCGGCCTTTCTTCGCCCCCGAGGGCGGAGAGGGAGACAACGGGCGCTGGGCCTTGCGCCTCGGCTTTCGCCAGATCAAGGGATTTGCCGAGGCCGATGCCAGGCGGCTCGTCGCGGCGCGTCCGGCGTCGGGCTATGCCGACCCCGAGGCGTTGTGGCGGCAGGGGGGGCTCGGCCGCGCCGCCCTCGAACGCCTTGCCGAAGCCGACGCCTTTGGCTCGGCCGGGCTCGATCGCCGCCATGCGCTATGGGCCCTGAAAGCGCTCGGCGACATGCCGTTGCCGCTGTTCGCCGCCTCGGACAGAGCCCCTCACCCCGCAATGCGGAGCGAGGGAGAAGGCAGCGGCGAGATGCGGCCCGTCCTTTCGGAAAATCCCCCGCCCTCCACAGGGAGGAGAGGGCAGAGCTTGCCCCGGACTCGATCCGGGGGCGACGGGGGTGTCCGTTCGGCAGCAATCGCATCGCGGCCGAATAGCGGGGCAAGCGACAGCGAAACCCGGGCAGCGGCGTTATTGCCGCCGATGCCGTTGGGCGAGCATGTCGTCGAGGACTACGCCACCACGGGTCTGAGTCTAAAGCGCCATCCGCTGATGTTCCTGCGCGCCGAACTCGCCCGCGAAGGGCTGGTGACGGCCGCCGATCTTGCCCACCTGCCGGTCGACCGGCGGCTGTCGATCGCCGGGGTGGTCCTGATCCGCCAGCGCCCCGGCAGCGCCAGCGGCGTCGTCTTTGTCACGATCGAGGACGAGACCGGGATCGCCAATCTGATCGTCTGGCCGGCGATCCTCGAGCGGTTCCGGCGTGCGGTGCTGGGCGCCACCCTGTTGCGCTGCACCGGCAAATTGCAGCGTGAGCAAAGCGTGATCCATGTCGTTGCCGAGCAACTGGACGATCTGACCCCGCGGCTCAACACCTTGCGCCACCGCACCGGGGAAGAGCGGCCGCGGCCTTTCGCGAAACCGCCTTTCGCTCCGCCGGTAAAGGCGCCCGGCTACGACATCCGCGATATTGTCATCCCGAGCCGCAATTTCCGTTAGAGCAGGATCGCGTGAAATGGCAACAGAGCTGCCATTTCATGCGTGAATCCTGCTCTCGATTCCAAAGGTGAGACCATGATTCACGGATCGGATCGCCTCGGCGCTCCGATCCGATCATGGTCTAGCCTCGGCGCAGTCGAGGTCTGTCCGTCCTGCGGCACCCATTGGCGGCGCCGGGATCGAATTGCGGCTTGACGTCCTCGCGACTGCATCGGACCTGCCTCAGCCCCGGCGGTCATGCAACTCGTACCAGGCCAGTCCGATGATCTCGTGCAGCGCCAAATAGCTGTTCATCAGCGCGGGGGTTTGCGGAAAAAAACTGGCGAGCGAAAGATCGAACCCCTGACGCTCCGGGAGCGCTGCTGCGATCACCGGATATCCCACGGCGTAGAACGACCACAGCGCCCGCGCCATGTGCCAGGAATTGGTCACCACCAATGCCGACCGAACGCCCGCCCGGCGCAGGATCTGGGCGGAATAGAGAGCGTTCTCGTAAGTCGTCCGCGAACGTTCCTCGCGCCATCGCACCGGTACGTGGAAGTCGGTTTCGAGCGATTCGGTCATCATTCCGGCCAGCGAGCCGTCGGCATGATCGAGCCAGCCGCCGCTGACCAGGATCGGCAGACCGGTGCGGCGTTGCTCGTGGGCCGCCTCGGCCAGCCGCTCCAATGTCACGGGTCCGACGATGTCGCGGCAACCCGGTCTGCTGCAATGGCGATATCCGGCCGACAGCACGATGATGGCACCGGGTGGTCCCGCCGGTGGCAAGGTCGGGACGAGGCCGACAAGCCGATCGGCCGAGCACAGAAGCAAAAGACCGATCAGCGGCGTGGAGACCAGGTAGACGCACGACACCGCCGCCGTCGCCAGCACAAGTCCCGTCCGCCGCCATCGCCAGGCCAGGATGATCCCGACGATCGCCACCAGGATGAAGAGGTTGGGTGGAATCAATGAAGAGTACGATGTCGCTTCCACCTTCACCCGCGCTTCATCTATTGCCGGCAATCTGCGGTGCTGATCGTTGTCATACGCGAAGCTGATGCTGATCGACGGCTTGGGCGGCTCGGGCGCAGAAGTACACCAGGGCGGCAGGGTTGCGCGTCGATATCATGACAGCCGGCCCCCGGATATCCGGCCGATGCCTGAAGCTGTCCGCGCTGCCGGCAAATTACTTCTTGCCGCCGCCGCAACCAGGCGATAGGGCAGGCGGCCGTCAATCCCAGGAGCCCCATGTCGATCCTTGTCACCGGCGTCGCCGGGTTTATCGGCTATCACACCGCCAAGGCTCTGCTCGAGCGCGGCGACCGCGTCATCGGGGTCGACAATCTCAACGATTATTACGACCCCAGGCTCAAACAGGCGCGGCTGGCCGAGCTTCGCGGCACGCCCGGCTTTGTCTTTGCCAAACTCGACATCGCCGCTCGCGACGACGTGTTCGCCCTGATCGCCGCCAATCGAGACCTGACCGGCATCATCCATCTCGCGGCTCAGGCGGGTGTGCGCCACTCGCTCGAAAATCCCTACGCCTATATCGACTCCAATGTCATGGGCACGGTTGTCATGCTGGAAGCGGCGCGGCGGATCGACCGGCTCAGTGCGATAACTTATGCATCGTCGTCCTCGGTCTATGGCGCCAACCGCAAACAGCCGTTCAGCGTCGATGACCCGGTCGACAAGCCGGTCTCGCTCTATGCCGCCTCAAAGCGCAGCTGCGAACTGATCGTGCGCAGCTATTCGCACCTCTACGGGCTGCCGGCGACCGGGTTGCGCTATTTCACCGCCTATGGTCCGTGGGGGCGCCCGGACATGGCCGCCTGGCTGTTCACTGAGGCAATTCTGGCCAATCGACCGATCAAGGTCTTTAACGAAGGGCGTATGGCGCGGGATTTTACCTATATCGACGACATCGTCGCGGGTACGATCGCGGCGCATGACCGACCTCCGGCCGTTGGGGACGGGGCGGACGAGGCGGCTCACCGGATCTACAATCTCGGCAGTCATAAACCGGAACGGCTGTTGGACTTCATCGCGGTCATCGAACAGGCTCTTGGCCGCACCGCCGAAAAACAGTTGCTGCCGATGCAGCCGGGTGATGTCGCGGAAAGCTTTGCGGATATCGGCACCGCCCGCCGCGATCTGGGCTTCGAGCCGAAAACCGCGATCGAGGAAGGGGTCGCCCGCTTTGTCGCCTGGTACAAGCGCTATCACAAAATCAATTGACGCCGCGATATGCGGCGACATCGCCGACGCAGGCGCACGACAGCGCCGTCGTGGCGGATCGACAGGCCAAGCGCTCGCAACTCTTCAGCAGCCCCTCCCGCGGCCTCGGCTTTGCCAAGAGCGTAAGAGCTTGCTCGCAGCAATTGTTCAGTGCCTCAGACGCGGGATGATCTCGCGTGCGATGATTTCGACCTGGTCGGGCTGATAGCGGTAGGGGATAAGGATCAGCTTTTGGACGCCGACGGCCAGCTGAGCGCGCAACTGCGCGACGCACTCATCGACAGTGCCGATGACCGCCGACTCCTTGGTTGACTGGCTCCAGGCGGCATAGTCCCATTCTTGGCCGAGCCATTGCATCATCGCCGGCTCGACCGCGCCGCGCGAGGCGCCGACATAGATCGCCAGCTGGTTGGCATTGAGCAACAGCGATGGATCCTTTCCCGCCGCCGCGGCAAAGCCGCACACCTTGGCCCAGGATTGGGCAAATCCTTCAGGTGTATAAAAATAGGTCAACCAGCCACCGTTTCGCGCGGCGCGTTTCAGCACCCGGTCGACATAGCCGCCAATGATGATGGGCGGCAGCGCGGCGGGCTTTGGCGACATATTTGCGCCGCGCATTACATGCGGCGGGTATTCGGCATTGATCTGATCCTCAGTCCACAACCGCCGCAGGATTTCGAGGTTGCGGTCCATGATCCGGCCACGCTCCTGGAATGGCACGCCGACCGCGTCGAACTCCCGCTTGTACCAGCCCGACGCCATGCCGAGTAGCAGCCGGCCGGCGGCGATTTGGTCGAGGCTCGCCAGTTCCTTGGCCAGCACCACAGGGTTGCGCAACGGCAGCACCAGAACACCGGTGCCGAGCTTGATGCGGCGGGTGCGGGCTGCGATGGCGGCGAGCAGCGTCAGCGAATCGAGGATCGGAAAGGGCGGATCAACGCCGAGCAGGATGTGGTCCCAAACCCAGACCGAATCAAAGCCCAGCGCCTCGGCCCGCTCCGCATAATCGATCAGCGCCTCGGCGTCGGGCAGTTGCGGCCAGGTTGTGAAATTGCGCAACGCCAGCCCGAAGGTATTGGTGAAGATCGTCATTTCAGCACGTCCTGCCTGCCTTCCACCAGCTGGCGGGGGAGGGGATCGGGGTGATGTCGGGTGTTCGTAGCGGCTGTTGGAGCTCGAACGGCCATCTCACCCGCCATACCTGCAACGCGGGCCCTTCCCTCGCTCCGGCGGAGAGAGGAACAAGGTTTGCCAGGGTTCGCGCCCATTTTGGGTGTCAGGCGGTGTAGAGGCGGTCGGGATCGAGGTGACGGAGCACGGCGAGTTCGTTGTCGGTCGGCGGCTCGGTGACCGGCAATTCCGTCGCCATCGCCAGTTCGAACCCGGTGTTGGCCTGGACCTCGGCGGCACTGACCCCGGCATGTACCGCCAGCAGCGTCATGCGCTTTGAGTGCTCGTCGAAACCGAGCAGCCCGAGATCGGTCACCACCCGGAACATGCCGCCGGCGGTGAGTCCGGCGTCCCTGCGGCTGTTCTCGCCGTCCAGAAAACCGGGGCTGGTCACGAAATCGACTCGTTCGACAAAGCGGCGCTTCTCGTGCTTCATCGCCACGATCATCCGGGTCAGGCTGGCGATGTCGTTGCCGCCACCGCTCCCCGGCAGGCGCGTCGCGGGCCGTTGCGGCGAGCCGATAAACGAGCTGTTCAGATTGCCATACCGGTCGATCTGCGCACCGCCCATAAAGCCGACATCGACATAGCCCCGCTGCAGCAGCAACAGCACATCGGTGCTGCCCAGCACCATATTGGCGCGGCGGGTGCAGCGCTGCTCGTTGGTCGAGGGCGGCAGCTGGCCGGGCTCGACATAGGCGCCGATGGTGCCGCCCTCGAACAGGATCGTCAGCCCCGGCCCATGCAGACGCTGCGCCAAGGTTGCCGCCAGCAGCGGAATCCCGACGCCGGCAAAAACGACTTCCCCGTCGCGCAGCAACCGGGCGCTCATCACCGCCAGCAACTCGCTCGCGGTGCAAGGCAATGCCGCGTCAATCGTCATAGATGCTCTTTCCACGGCGCGCGGCGTCGAGCAGCGCCGGGAGGCCGATGCGATCGAGATAGTCGGTCCAGGATTGCGGCTCGTAGAAATGCCGATCGAGATAGTCGCGCATACCCTGCTCGGGATCCGGTTTCAGCGCTGCGGCGTAGTCGTCGAGATGATCGAAGAAGGGCTCATAGATCCCGTAGCATTCGTGCGGCGCGCAGCCGAACGGTGCTTCGACCACCGCATCGACTGCGAAAAACGGGATTTTGGTCTGATCGGGGCGGCGGCGGATCTGATCGTTCGAAACAATGCGCTCGGTGGTCAGGATCACCCGGTTTGCCGCCAGGGCCAGATCGAGATCCATAAACGGCAATCCATCGATCTGGGCGTTGCCGTAAGCATCACAGCGCTGGACGTGGATCAGTGCGATGTCGGGGTTCAGCGCCGGCACCAGCGCCAGTCTCTCACCGGTGAACGGGCAGTCGATCACCCGCGCATCGGGCAATCGGGCCAAGACATCCGACCCCAGCATCGAACGCATCGGCAAAAACGGCACGCCCATCGCGCCCGCGCGAAACCGCAAGCCGATCGCAAGATGGCTCCATTCCTCAAAACGGGCGCGATTGCTTTCGGTATAGGCGCGCATGATCCGCGACACGCCCCAGACGATGCCGAGGCTGAACCAGCTGGTGATCAGATGCTGGCTGGTCCCCGATGCGAACAGCAGTTCGCCCTCGCTCGAGCTGATGCCGCGGGCGCAGACAAGACCGCGCCGGCGGGCTCGGATCAGCGCCCAGATCATCGCCAGCGGCGTGCGTGACAAGGTGCTGCCGCCGATCCCGACCGAGGCGCCATCGGGCACCAAGGCGGCGGCTTCGTCGAGCGACATGACCTTTTCGCGCAGGCTGCGATCGCGTGCGCCCGTGCGCCGGCAAAGTTCGTCGTGACTAAAGCTCAATGGCGGCTCTCAAGCCGATGCGGCGCCGAAACGGCGCTGTATGCGATCGCGCCGGCGAGCGAGACCCGGCATGGCAACGCGCCGGGTTACTCCGTGCCCAGCCGGGAGATTTGAGTGTCGCAGGATATGCATTTCGCGAGGGTGAAGGTGGCTTGGCCGGCACTGTCGTCGATAACGAACCTGACCGGAAGGTTACGTGAATCGAGCCACACAGTATACCGCGTCTTGCCGCTGAGGACATATTTGCGAGCCGGGATCGGCGCGCCATCGATCGTCACCGAGGCCGGTTCACCACCGCTGAGCCGCACTTGCTCGAGATCGCCGGTATCAGGGCGCAGGATTGTCGTCGAGTGCAGAAAGTTCGCCGCGCACGGCTCGGCCGGATGGACGCTCGCCGCTGTCGTCAAGGTGCCTTGGGGGGATGTGACGATGAAATAGTCGCCCTGGGCCGCACCCTTGACCTCGATCCGACCGCTGGCATTGTCTGTCACCGCGTCGAGCGAGACCAGACGATTACCCTGCCAGCGCTCGGTGTCGGAGGCGTTCATGCGATATAGGGGGATGCCGAGCATCCTGACCTCGATATGCTCTCGCGACCGGATTTCGCTGTCGCCGTTGCCGAGCGGCTCGACCGTGCAAGAATATGAGCCGAGATCGCCGATGGCCGAATGCGACACCCGGTAGACGAGCTGAAGCGGAACCGCGGCACGCGCGCCGCCGCCCACCGCCGCGCCCGCCACGATCGCACCAACCGCGAGGATCAACAGTCGTGTCGCTAGCCGCGCCGCCGGTCTGCTTTGCCAAGGCAGAACATTCTGGCGCAAAATCCCGTTCAAGGCCAAACCGCCACTCCATTTTAAAGACAACCGACGCGGAAACTCGCGTCGCCTCCGGTCTCTCCTATGAAGCATGGATTGTGGCTTAAGAATGATTGGGATCGGTCGGCGCAAATGGTAGATCAGAGTAAAATGTAATTAGCTCTTTTCGTTAGCGATCAGCCAAAGACTTGATGTTCAGGTCAGGCAGACCTGCTGAACCCGGCCTGGGCGTTGAATTGGCTGATTAGCGCATCGAGCGCAGGCAATGTTTGCTGGAGCTTGGTCCAGAAATGCTGCGAGCGCCGCTCTTCGAACGCGTCGAGCGAGACGCCCTGCTGCTCCACCCAGGTGTAATAGCCGAGGTTGAAAATCCGCGACCGCTCGTGATGGGTCAATTCGAGCACATCGTTGTCGGCAATTCCCAATAGATGTTGGCCAAAGACTTCGCCGGCGTTCACTTCGTCAAATGCGTCGGCGTATCGCGTGGCGAGAAACTTCTGACGCTCGCTGCGGTAGAGAAAGGCACTGTCGGTCGCTACCGTGACGACAAGATCGTCTTCCTGCAGATCGAGGCGCTTGGCAAGCTTGATCGCCGCGACAAGGTTGGCAATCCCGGAAAGGCCCAGCAGGTTCAGATCGGCCGCGAGCGCCGGGTCGATCCGGCGGCGGCGGGTCAGATAAGACCGGCCAGTCTCACTGTTGAACAACAGGTCGAGCGCCCCGGTGCTCTGATCGGATACACCGATGATGATGTCGGTATTCATCACATTGTGGATCAGCGGCACATGCTTGTCGCCGATCCCCTGAATGTTGTGCTCGCCAAAACCGTTGCGCAGCAGGGTCGGACATTCGCCGGCCTCGACCGCGACAATCCGCGCACGGTATTCCTGTTTGAGATAATCGCCGGCGGCGAGGGTGCCGGCCGATCCAGACGCGGCGACAAACGCGGCCAGGCGCAGACCCGGCTGATCGGCCCGCCGCGCCTCGAAAATGCGGGCAAGCGCCGGGCCGGTGCAGGCCCAATGCGCGAGATAATTGCCGAATTCGGAAAACTGGTTGAGAACGAGGTTGGTCGGATCACCCGCCAATTCGGCGCATTTGTCGTAGATCTCCTTGACGTTGCTCTCGCTGCCCGGTGTCGTGATGACGTCGCCGGGCTGGCTGATCCAGCGCCGCAGCCAATCAAAACGCTCCCGGCTCATGCCCTCGGGCAATACCGCGAGGCCGCGGCAACCGAGGATTCGCGAGATTGCGACACCGCCGCGGCAATAATTCCCGGTCGACGGCCACACCGCCTTATGGCGCTCGGGGTCGAAACGGCCGGTCACGAGGTGCGGGACCAGACAGCCATAGGCGGCCAGCACCTTGTGCGCGCCGATCATCGGAAAATAGCAGCCAAGCGCCATCGCGATCGGCGCTCGCACGCCGGTCAGCGCCGGCGGAAATATCAGATGGACCGGCACCGGAACGATTGCGCGGCGGGCGCGATCATTGTGCCAATGGACCCGATATAGATTGGCCGCGGCGGGCTGGTCGGGGTCGATCGCCGACACCGCGTTCAGTCGAGTTGCGGCGAGACCCCGGGGGTCGGCGAGTTCGGCAAAGCGCGGCAGTTCGACCCCGGCCCGTGCCAGCCAGGCCGCAGCCCGGTCGCGGGTGTTGCGGTCCGCTATCGTCGTGTCAATGCCGGGGGGCGTCATCGGGGCGATCGGCCCCTTGCCGAACCGTCTGAAAACGAGCTTGTCGATGTGGAGGAGGGCAATGGGGACTGAGCCCGATGCCGTAGCCCGGGGCGCTGAGGTCGGCTACCTCAACCCGACTTGCTGCGCGGCCGGGGGGTGGACGGCCAAGGGCTCTGCGCTGAAAGGCTCGGCCGCGGCAGCCGGGAACACGTTGCACCCGGTACAGCCGGTCAGAGTAAAGGTGACCGTGCCACCATCGTCATTGGCGGCAAACTGAACCGGCACTCCCCGCCCGTCGAGCCAGACGGCATAGCGATCGCCACCGGTAACATCGTATTTGCGGACGTGCATTGGCCTGCCGTCGATTGTCACGACGGTTTCTTCCCCGCCGCTGACGCGAACCCGCTCGAGTTTTCCGTTGTCCGGCCGCATCATCGTGTTCGAGCTCAGGAAGTTCGCGGACCATGGGTTTGCCGGATGGACTGTGGCCGGTGCGGTGATCGTCCCTTGCGGCGAGTTGATGACAAAGCTGTTGCCGTGCGCCTGCCCGCGCACCACCTCCGGCGCACCGCCATTGCTGGTGACGCCGGAGAACGACATCAGACGATTGCCCTGCCAGAATTCCGTCCGCTGGGCATCTTCGCGGTGGAGAGTGACGCCCAGCATTTTGACCGCGAAATGCGCCCTGGTTTGCACCGTGGTGCCGCCGCCGGCGCTGGGCTCGATCGTGTTGCTGTAGGTCCCGATATCGCCAAAAGTCGAATGCGTTACACGGTAGGTCAGCTGCATTGGCGTGGCTGCTTCGGCCGCAGGATAAGCACCGATGGCAATCAAGCCGACGATCGCACCGCGCCAAATCATCCGGGCGATTCGCCCCCGCAATCTCATCCGCATCCCGATCATATCCCTCGTCATGGTCCCATCCCCCAACCCTGTCGATCCGCGAGCTTGCGGCTCGCAGCGGCCCCGAAAATAGCCTTCATCGCTTAAATGATCAAAACAAAATTGAGCCAAATGCAAAAATCTTGAGATCGTAAGAACATTGCCACGGCTGTCGCGCGGGTTTTATTTTTAAGACACAAGGACATAAAGGAGGTCCCTGTCCAGCATGTTGGTGAATTACGCTCACAAATATTACAAAACTTGCCGATATAGAAGCTTTTGATATCGATCTGACGGCCAGAACCCGACGGATGCCCGCCGAGTTGGGGTTGCTCGATCGGTTTGATTCGCGGCTGCGCGCAATGCTGATGATTTGCAATGTCGTTGCGCGCCCGCGGTCGGCGTAGCGCGCTGGCAGATACCCGGGCACCGATCCCGGTAGGCGGGAGCTCGGTGCCAAGTGTCGGGGCTGACCCAAGTTTTGATGGCCGACGCGCTCTCCGGCCGTCGAGCGCTCTACCTTAGAACCTCAGACGCGCGGAATCCCGGTGCTGATTTCGGTCGGCGGCCGCAGGAGCGCCTTTAGACCCAGGAGCGCCTTTTTAAATTGAGCAGCCGCAGACTAACCTGCCGCGGGTGCCGCACGGAGCTTTCGGGCAATTTCCTTTTCCCGGTCAAATTCGGCGCGTCGCCGACGAATCTCCTCCGCCGACAGCCGGTCGATATTCGAATAATCGAGTTTCCAGGATGGATCCTCGCTCCAGCGCAGCGGCGATTGCACGGTGGTGCGCGCTGCCGGTGCTGCTTCGAGCATGCGCAACGCCAATTCGAGCGTAAAGGACTGCGAGGCGCGATCGTTCGGCCGCCCGGCGGCGTTGCCGAGCGGAAAATCACTGAACAAAAAGCGTGGCACGCCGACAAACTCGACGATGTCCTTGGCGCAACCCATGACGATTGTGGCGATGCCGTTGGCTTCGAGATGACGCGCGACGAGGCTGACCGTCTGATGGCAGACCGGGCAATTGGGGACCAGGATCGCCGCATCGGCGCCGTCGGCGCGGCAGCGGGCGAGCAATTCCGGGCAGTCCTGATCGAGGGTCGTGCGCTGGCTGCGGTTGGTCGGCGCACCGTGGAAATGGCGGGCAACCGCACCGATCCGGCCGGCCGCTGCCTGCAGCCGCAACTGCCGCAACGGAAACCAGGTGCCGGCGTCTTCGGCGGTGGTATGCGCGCGGTCGTAGGCGACATGCGAAATCCGCAAATCAGGTTCGGTGGCGCTGTCGCCGGAATAGACCCGGTAGAATTTCGCGGCGGCATTATAGGCCGCACCCGGCCCCTGATCGCCTTTGTCGGGCTGGTAGGGAGCAGCTGTGGTGATCAGCGCGATGCGACACTCAGCCAATGGCTTGCCGAGCGGCCGGAACGGGACCTCGATGTAATGCGCCCACCGGTATGGCGCGCCATAGCCCAGAGCCTGGTAATAGTCACGGATGCGTTTGAGATACGGGATCGGCGTGTCGTAATCGCTGGCGAATTCTAGATCTGCGTGGGGTCCGCTCATCACCCGCTCCGCCGCCCGCTGCTAATCGGCAAAATCGACGACCCAGGGCGGATTGCCCAGATAGGCCGCCCGGTCATGCCGGTCATGACTGCGGCACCGATCCGAGACAAAAGCGATCGCCGATGAAACGGCTACAGCTTTTCGGCAGACGCCGCCTGTGCGCATCGACAATCATGAACTGGACATTCCGGTTCTGCCGTTCCGATCGGCAACCCTAGGGCTGCCATTGGCGGCGGGCAAGCGGCAACGGCGCCATGGCATGGGCGACGCGGACGTCAAAACAGGCTCAACTGATCCGGGGTTTGCGACGGTGGACGAAAGCGGCTGGTGTCCAGAGGACTGATGCCGCGCGGGATGAAGCCGAGTTTGCGGCAGGCGCGGTCGAAGCGCACCCGAAGCATATCGGCATAGGGGCCGGCGCCGGTCATCCGCTTCGACCAGGAGGAATCGTAAAGCCGGCCACCATGCGCCTGCGCGACCAATGACAGGACATGCGCCGCCTTGTCCGGAAAGTGGGTTTCAAGCCATTGGCGGAACAGCGCCTTTAGTTCGAGCGGTAGCCGCAACAGCGTGTAGCCGGCAGAAACCGCACCGGCGGCGCGCGCCCGCTCGAGGATGTGTTCCATCTCGTTGTCGTTGAGCGCCGGGATCATCGGCGCACTGAGTACGCCGGTCGGAATGCCGGCTTCGGCGAGGGCGGCAATGGTTTCGAGCCGGCGCTCGGGGGTTGCCGCCCGCGGCTCCATGACCCGGGCCAAAGCGCGGTCGAGCGTCGTTACCGAGATTGTGACGATCGCCAGATTTTCTCGGGCCATCTCGGAGAGGATATCGATATCGCGGCGGATCAACGCCGATTTGCTGACAATCGTCACCGGATGGCGAAAATCGCGCAACACTTCGAGGATCGAGCGGGTGATGCCGAGCCGGCGCTCGACCGGCTGATAGGGATCGGTGTTGCTGCCAAGTGCGATCGGACGACAGGCATAGCCCTTTTTGCGCAACTCCGCGACGAGCAAGCGTGCCGCTTGCGGCTTGTAGAAAAGCCGACTTTCGAAATCGAGACCGGGGGACAGCCCGAGATAGGCGTGGCTTGGCCGCGCATAACAATAAATGCAGCCATGCTCGCAGCCGCGATATGGATTGATCGAACGATCAAAGCCGATGTCGGGCGAGTCATTGCGCGCGATGATCGTGCGCGTCGAGTCGATCGTCAGCGAAGTGGTCAGCGGCAGCGGCGCCGCGTCGGCCGAACTCCAGCCGTCGTCGAACGCGACGCGCCTTTCGGCCTCGAACCGGCCGGTTTCGTTGCTTGCCGCTCCTCGTCCCTTGCGCGCAATCGCGCTGCCCGGCATATCCATGCCGCTTATGATGCCAAAGGAACGAGAACATATCAAGAACTTTATCGTCAACGAAATGGAGGACGAGATGTTGCAGGAACTGCTGCCCCTGGCAGAGCGGATTGCCGCCAAGCTCAAAGCTCGCAATGAGACGATATCGGTCGCTGAATCCTCGACCGCCGGGCTGCTGTGCGCCGCACTGCTGGCGATTCCCGGGGCTTCGGCCTATTTCATCGGCGGTGGGGTCGTCTACACGCGCCAGTCCCGCGCCGAATTGCTCGGTGTTACCGAGCAGGAATTGACCGGCATCACCCCCTCGACCGAGGCCTATGCGCAACTCTTCGCCCGCAAGATCCGCGGCAAGCTCGCCACCACATGGTCGCTCGGCGAGACCGGCACCGCCGGGCCGACCGGCAGCCGCTATGGCCATGCCGCCGGGCATTCGTGCGTCGCCGTGATCGGACCCAACGGCGAGCGCGCGATAACGGTCGAGACCGGTAAACCCGACCGTCTCGACAATATGCGGGCGTTTTCGATCGCTGCCCTCGACCTGCTCGAGAAGGCGCTTGGCTAACAGCGACGTCCGGCTTTAGCTAGTTGCGGCTATTCGCCGGGGAGGTTGCGCGATCCCCGCCCAGCAGGCGTCGGCCGGCATAGCTGTCATCACGAACGATGTCGGTTTTGATCCCAGCAAACAGGCCGGCGATCTTGTTGTAGATCGGCGGCAAGGTCTTGAGACAGGCGTCGATCGCCCACGCGTCCGCCGAAGTCAGGGAGCGCAAACCCGACCTCGGCGCCGCCGAGAAAAGCGTTTCAGTCCGGTGTGCCGAGCAACTGCCCGGCGTGTGGCAGTCGGTGCACGAGGTCAGCGCCGCCGGATATCTGCGGCGCTCGACTTTCTCATCGACACAGGCCGGTCAAGCGCCGCGCAAGACCGGCAATGACGCAATCTATCATGAAGGAACACCGAAACATGAGACTTATCCGAAACCTGAACCTTATCCGCAGTTTCCCAAAAGCACTTAAATAGTACTCTGAGTTTCGTCAACAACGCTCCGGCCGGTGTTCGGTCGCTCAGCGGCGCGACCTTCACACCTTCAATGTTTGTGGCGAATGTTTGTGGCGAATGTTTGTAGCCAATGTTTTTGGTTACCAAAGTTTACCGAAATTCCGGTGGTGCAACGACCGGGCTGCAATACATGGGAGAGCATTGCCAAACCTTCTCCGCGGTGCCCGGCGCCGCGAAGGTTGGATCAAGGTCGGATAGGAGTTTGCCAATGCTTAAGATCGGCAGAGAACCGGGTCTTTCGCGGCCACGACTGAACCTCGCGCGCGGCGCCGCGATCTTGTTTTCCGCTGTGCTCGGCGCTTCCCCCGCTTTTGCCGCGCATGGCGGTGGTGGCCATGGCGGAGGATTTCATGGCGGTGGCGACCATGGCGGCGGTTTTCACGGTGGCGGTAGCCACGCGGGCGGTTTTCGTGGTGGCGGTTTTCATGGCGGCAGTTTCCACGCGGGCGGCTTTCATGGCCATGCAGTCTATGCCGGCGGCTATCACGGCCATGGATATCATGGTGGCCGCTATTACGGCCGCTGGGGCGGCGGCTTCTACCCTGGTTTCGGGCTCGGATTAGCCCTCGGGGCCAGCTATCCGTGGAGCTATTATTACCCAGCCTATAACGGATATTATGGAACCGCGACGCCTTATAGCGCTTACTATGGAAATGCCGCGCCTTATGATGGCTACTACGGCAGTGCCTCCGGCTACGCTGCTGGGCAGAACTGGTATTATTGTAGCAATCCGGCTGGATACTATCCTTACGTAAGCCAATGCTATGTGGCGTGGCAGACCGTCCCGGCAAGCTGAGTTCATTTCAAGCTGAGCTCGTTTGTTGGCCGGAAGCTCGCCGGGCCGAAAGACCGGACGAGCGCCGGCCCCCGTTGAGACGCTCGCTCCGCCGCGCCATGGGGTTGGTGGATGCGGTTCCGTGGGGTTTGCGAAGTTGGTTAAGCACGCATTTTTTTGCGAAATGCCGCTTGCGCCGCCGGCGAATGAGCGTATTTATCGGGGCCTCGACGCACTCGCACGTGCCTATGGCCCATGGTGGTTATGCAACGACGTAACGCGTCCTTTTTGGTCGTCCGGTCGCAAGGCCGGTCCCGAGAGGGAGGTCGATATGGTTGCTTTCCGACTGAGGGACGTGGTGCCCTGCCCTGACGCGAACCTGCGCGGAACGCGTTTGCGGGGGCGGGGTGGCCGGGTCATCGACCCGAGTAGTTCAAGCTAAGCAGTAAATCCCGCCGCACCGGCGTGAAAAACCGGTCCCGGCGTCACCTGAATTCGTGCCCGGTCTGAGCTCGAGGCGGCTTGCGCGTTCTATTCGCAGGCCAGCGGCGGGCGACCGTCACGCGCACCTGCTTGCTTCAGCTGCTTTGCGGTAAGGATTCCCCCGGAATGAATGAGAGGATCGCGCGTTTCCTCGCCGAACATGCGCCCGAGACGCCGTGCCTTGTGATCGATCTCGAAGTGATTGCCGAGGCTTATGAGGCGCTGTGCCGGCATTTGCCGCTGGCTCGCGTCTATTACGCGGTCAAAGCCAATCCGGCGCCGGCGATCGTCGCGATGCTCGAGGACAAGGGCGCCAATTTCGACGTGGCGAGCCGCGGCGAGATCGAGCTGTGTCTCGAAAACGGGGTGGCCGCAGACCGGCTGTCGTTTGGCAACACGATAAAAAAGGAAAATGACATCGCGTTTGCTCATCGTGCCGGGTTGCGGCTGTTTGCGTTCGACAGCGCCCGCGAACTCGACAAGCTGGCGCGAGCCGCGCCGGGTTCGCAAGTCTTTTGCCGCATCCTGGTCGATTGCCAGGGTGCGGAATGGCCGCTGTCGCGCAAATTCGGCTGCGCCCCGGAAATGGCCGTCGATCTGCTGCGGCGGGCGCGCGATCTCGGCCTCGATCCCTATGGCGTTTCGTTTCACGTCGGTTCGCAACAGACTGATCTCGGCCAATGGGATGGCGCGGTCGGGACGGCGGCGCGAATGTTTTCGCTGCTCGCCGAGACTGACATCGACCTGCGCATGGTCAATATCGGCGGCGGTTTCCCGGCGCATTACACCGGCGAAGTACCAGCGATCGAACGCTATGCCCAGGCGGTCATGGCGGCGGTGACCCGGCATTTCGGCAACCACCTTCCCGAGATCATCATCGAGCCGGGCCGTTCGCTGGTCGGCGATGCCGGCATCATTCAGAGCGAGGTCGTCCTGATATCCGAAAAGGGCGGCGCGGATGACCGGCGCTGGGTTTATCTCGATGTCGGCAAGTTCAATGGCCTGGCCGAGACCATGGACGAGAGCATCAAGTACCGCATCGCCACTCCCGGTCGCGACGGGCGCTGCGCCCCGGTGATCCTCGCCGGGCCAACCTGCGACAGCGCCGACATTCTTTATGAAAAGACCGATTACCGCTTACCGCTCGGGCTTGAAATTGGCGACAAGGTCGAGATCCTGGCAACCGGCGCCTACACGGCGAGCTACGCCTCGGTCGGGTTCAACGGCTTCGCCCCGATCCGCACCTATTGCATCTGAGCACGCGCGGCGGCCGCGGTCGAAGCTCCGGTTTGATCCGGCTCAGATGGTCTCGACCGCCGCCTGCCGCAATTCGCCCCGCCACCGCGCCTTCTCCCGCTCGGGGCGGATCAATGCCATCCCGATGGCGCCGCCAACCAGCATGATGACACCACAGATCATGAACCCGGTGTCGAAGCCCTGCAGCGGGGTCGCCGCCTTCTCGACGACGCTGCCCATGGCGAAGGGCGCCAGCAGCCCGGCCGAGGTGCTGACTGCAGTGGCGATGGCAAGCAACGCGCCGCGCTGGGAGATCGGTGTGATTTCGCCGATCACGGTATTGCCGATCACGTAGATGACTGACGGCAGCGCCACCCCGATTGTCGTCAGGCCGATTTTGAGCGGGATGCTCGCAACGTAGGGCATAACCGCCAAGGCCGCGCCGCCGAGGGCGACGCAACCGCCGCCTAAAATCCCGCGCGCCAAGCGGCTCGGCACTCCGTGCGCAAGCAGGTGCTGCGAGCACCAGCCGGCGGTGATCATCAGCACCACGCTGGCCGCCGCGGGTAGCGCGCCCAACAGGCCGATGGAGCCTTGGGTCAAGCCCAGGCCTTTGATCAAAAAAGCGCCCTGCCAGGACAGCGCTTGCGAGAGGCCCCAATAGGCGCCGAAATTGGCGCACCAGCAGGCAATGATGGTCGGGCTCGACAGAAGCAATCGGTAAGAAACCCATCCGGCCAATGGCGTCGCATCATTGGGCGGCGCGGCCGCGGAGGCGATTTTGCCCTCCTGCCCCAGCGTCAACCAAGTTCCAGTCCACAGCAAACCGGCAATGCCGAGCACGCCAAAAGCCCAATGCCAGGAGTAGCGGACGATGATCCAGTTGAGCAGCGGCAGCGCCACCATGATGCCGATCGCGCTGCCTTCCAGGATCAACGCGGTAGGTAACGCGCGCAACTCGTCGGGAAACCATTTGTAGGCCGAGTGCAGCGCCACCGGAGCGGCGGGTCCCTCGCCGGCGCCGAGCGCGATCCGGCAGATGACGACCGACCCGAACCCGACATTGGCCAGCATTGGGAACTGGGTCAGCGCCCAGACAAACCCCAGCGCCAGCAACGCCCAGCGCGTCTGCACACGGTTGACGATAAAACCGGTCACTATCGCGGAGACCGCGAATAAAAGGAAAAAGCTCGAACCGATCAGCCCGAACTGACGCGGCGTGAGCCTCAGGTCCTGCATCATCGGGACGGCGGCAATCCCGATCACAGCTTTGTCGGCAAAGTTGATTGCCATAAACAGGAATAAAAGAAAGACGATGAACCAAGCCGCCGATGGCGTTCGGTTCGGGTGGGTTGTGACCCCGCTAAGCCCGGGCGCAATCTCGTTTAGTTTGGCGGTCGCGGCCCGAGAACTCTGGACACTCATGGCGGCCTCGGTGCAATTTGCGGGTACCAGAAAGTACCTCTGTGGAGCAGTCTACGGTACGAATAGGTACCAGCAAAAGCGGATTTTTGAGGGACATGAAAAACTCCGCCGCTGAGGCTCAAAACCCGCCCGCTCAAAACCCGATCCGCGAGCGCATCCTGGCTGCGGCGTTTCAGGCGTTTACCGAAGAGGGCTACGCCGCCACCAGCACGCTGGTAATCGCGACGCGCGCCAAGATCTCGAAGCGAGATCTCTACGCAAATTTCGCCAGCAAGCAGGAGATGCTCGTCGCCTGCATCGGGAGCCGCGCCGAGCGAATACGATTACCCCCAGGGTTGCCGGTCCCGGACAGCCGAGCAATGCTGGCTTCGACGCTGACCGCCTTTGCGGCAAAGCTGGTGCGCGAAATTTCCCATCCCTCAGTCATCGCAGCGTTTCGCCTGGCGATCGCCGAAGCGACGCGCGCCCCCGAGATCGCCCAGGCTCTCGACCGGGTCGGTCGTGCGGCGACGCGTAACGGTCTGGCGGAACTGTTGGCCGGCACCCAATCGGCGGGGCTCCTTGGCCCGGGCAAGCCAAGCGAAATGGCGGCGCAATATCTCGGGCTGGTCTGGCAGGACCTGATGATAAGCTTGCTGCTGGGGGTTGCCGCGACCCCGTCGCCGGTCGAGGCCGAAGGGCGGGCGAGCAAAGCAACCTTGGCGTTTATGCGGCTTCACCCCGGTCCTGCCGAGGGGCGATAGCGGTCAACCGATGTTGCCGAGCCCCGCCGAACGACGAAGGTCGGCCGTCACTCGAAAGCCGCTGCCGCCTGCCGACCGATAGCGGGCGGCCGCGCGCCGGCTATCTCATGCGCCAGCTTTCTGAGCATCGCATCGGCAAAGCTGCGGAAGTTGCGCACGGCGAGGACAAAAGCGCCCGGGCCGCCGATCACATTGTCGCGATCATAATCTTCGAGCCATGGTTCTTCGGTCAGAATCGCCAGTGCGTTGATTGTCAGACCGGCTTTGACGAGCCGGTCGCGCACGGCGCTCGGCGGCTCGCCGATATTGGCGATGCCATCGCCGGAGATGTCGACAATGCGCCGCATCGCCGGTCGCGGCAGGCGGTCGAACTGTGCGGCGGCGGCGGCAAGCGCCGGGCCGGTTGCGGTCAGTCCGTGCGAACTGCGCGTCGTCGCGCGCAACGCGGCGACAAAGCGCGCCGCACTTGCGGCGTCCGCGATGCGGGTCCAGTCGACAGTGACGGCCTGCCTGTCGGGATCCGACCATTCGAGGACCAATGCCTCGATCCCACCCGGCATGGCCGCGATCGTCGCGATCAGCCGCGGATCCTCAAAGGCATGGGCGATCCCGTCGCGCTGCAAAATATACGAATCGGTCGTCACGCTGCCGGACACATCGACCGCCATGACGATGGCGACGGCCGCAGCGTGCGCCGATAGGGAGGTGAGCCACATCGCCGCGGCGATGGCGTAAAGGCGGCGCATGGCAGTCGCTCCTCGGCGGCAGTTACCGACCCCGGTGGCATTTGCGGTCGCATTTCGCCTTGATCGGTGGCGAGCCTACCGACGCCGCCGCCGCGGCGCTATAAGCTGATGACCAGACAAGTGCGGGAGGGAGCAATGAAACACCTGATCGCAGCATGCATCGCTGCGGCGCTCGCCATGATCTCGGTCGGCGCCACGGCGGCGACAAAACACCCGGCGGGGAAGGGGCCCCCGGTATGCAGCGCGCTGACTTTTCGCGCGGTGGCCGCCGGGGCGAGCGACGGCGACCAGCAGGCCGGGTTCTACCGATCGCGCTATGGCACGCTCGCGCTACACGCCGAGGTCAAAGGCGGCCAACCAACCGACTATTTCGTGCTCGCTGATGGCAAGAAGCTGGCCGCCGCCCCAGCCGCCATGCCCGATTGGGCGGCGAATTGTGCGGTGGCAAAGAAACTGCCAAAGCCGGCTGCCGCCAGCGCCTCGTCATGCACCGGCCAGCGCTTTCGGGTGGTGCTCGCGCATGATTCGAGCGAGCGCATGGCGCTGCTCTACGGGTTTGACGGCTCGGCCTGGCATTACTGCAGCGCCGGCACTTACTGACGCGTGAGGCAGGTTCGCGGCGCGCTGTGGCGGCACCGTTCTTTGATCCTCAAACCGTTGCGCCGGCTAGGCCGTCATGCAATGTTGCGGGCGGAGAGGCTGCTCAGCTTGGCCTCGGCGAGGCAACCCGCCGCGGCAAATGGCAAAATAAGGCGGCAAGCCCATTGCAGCCGGCAGCTGGCCGGCCCTAGGGAGCGAACGCGATGTTGGAGTTGCTGGAGCAGCAGACCAAGCTGACGGCGAATCAATGGAAGATCGCCGGTGCGGCCACGCTTGGCGACATGCTCGACTTCTTTGACTTTTTTCTGATCAGCTTTGTGCTGGGGTTTGTCGTCAAGGCATGGCATCTGACTTATGGCCAGTCGGCGGCGATCCTGCTCGCCTCGGGGATTACCGCGCCGTTCGGCTCGCTGCTCTACGGGTGGATGGCCGACAAGGTCGGCCGACGCGCCGCCCTGATCACCGCGGTCCTCAACGTCTCGATCGCTACCGGCGCCATGGCGTTGACCCCCGAAAGCAGCTGGGGGTGGATCTATCTGGTGATCTGCCGCTTCTTTGTAGGGTTTGCCGTAACTGGGCTGTATTCGGTCGACATCACCCTGATGCAGGAGTTTTCGCCGGCGCACAAACGTGGCTGGTTCACCGGGGTGACGACGACGATGCTGCCGGCGGGGGCGCTGCTGGCGGCGTTGCTTGGCGCTTTTGCGGCACCTTATATCGGTTGGCGCGGCATGGTCGCGGTCGGCTTGCTGCCGGCGTTGCTCTGCCTATACGTCCGCGCTTTCGTACCCGAATCGCCGCACTGGCTGTTGCGCCAGGGACGGGTCGACGCGGCGCGGCGTTCGCTTGCGTGGGCATTGCAGGTGGATCCAGCAACGATCCCGATGCCGACCCGACCCCCGGCGGTCGAAAAAACCCGATGGATCGAAATCTTCAGATACCCGCGCAGCATCATCGCCGGCTGCCTCACCGGTCTGACCCAGACCGGCGGGGTGGCACTGGCGTTATGGCTCGTCACTCTGCTGGTCATGGTGCTCAAAATCAGCGCACCCGAAGCCTCAAAGCTGGTGATCTGGATCAGCATCTCGGCGATTGCCGGCCGATTTTTCTGCTCGTGGATTTCCGACGCGTGGGGCCGCCGTGCTTCCGGCATCTTCAGCTGCGTCGTCGGCGGCGCCACGATGTCGCTCGCCGGTTATCTGCACAGCGTGTTTATCGGCGGCATGTCGGTATTCTTCCTGATGATCCTGATCCAGAACTTTTTTGGCAGCGGTAATTACTCGATCGTCGGCCCCTATATGGGCGAGTTGTGGCCGGCGCGGCTGCGCGGCAGCGGCATGGGGTTTGTCTACGGCGTTGGCAATCTTGGCAAGTTTATCGGCCCCGCCGGTTTGGCGCTGATCGCCGGGTCATCGAATTTAGTCAGCCCCAAAGCGACCCTCGACGCCCTCGTCCCCGGTTTCAACTATTTCGCTTTCTGGTACATCTTGGGCGCCCTGGCGTTCTGGCTGATCGGGATGGAGACCCGCGGCCGCACCATCGACCAGATCGAAGCGGAGCTGGACAAGCCGCGACGGTCCACCCCCGAGCGTGCGCCGGCGACCTGACGGCGGTTCCAAATCGCAAGAGTCTTCCAACCAAAGGAAGGCGCCTTGCGCCGGATTGACGCAACCGATGGGGCCGCGCTTGGCAGGAAAGAATGCGATGGCGACGACGATCAGACGAGCCGTTGCCAATGACGCCGCAGAATGCGGTCGCATCATTTACGCCGCCTTTGCGGCAGTGGCCGATCAGCACAATTTTTCCCGCGATTTTCCTTCGATCGAAGCCGCGAGCGAAACTGCTGCCTGGCTGATCGGCGCTCCCGGCATTTACGGGGTGGTCGCCGAACGCGATGCCCGTATCGTTGGCAGCAATTTTCTCGACGAGCATGCACCCATCGGCGCCATCGGGCCAATCACCGTCGACCCGGCGCAACAGAATGCCGGGACCGGGCGGCGTCTGATGGAGGCGGTCATGGCCCGGGCGGCAGCGCAAAAGCTTGCCGGCATCCGTCTGGTTCAGGATGCGTTTCACAACCGCTCGCTCTGTCTTTACACGAGCCTCGGTTTCACGACTCGCGAGCCGCTGTCGGTCATGCAGGGCGCTCCGCTCGGGCTGCGTCTGCCCGGCTATGCGGTGCGCACCGCGACGGCGACAGATTTGGCTGCGTGCAATGCCTTGTGCCGGCGCGTTCACGGCTTTGAGCGGGGCGGCGAAGTCGCCGATGCGATCGCCCGCGGCCGTGCCACCGTGGTCGAACACCTTGGTCGGATCAGCGGTTACACCAGCGAGATCGGCTTTTTCACGCATGCGATCGCTGAGACCAATCAGGATTTAAAGGCCCTGATCGGTGCCGCCTCCAGCTTTGCCGGGCCGGGATTTCTGCTGCCGACGCGCAACCATGAATTGTTCAGCTGGTGCCTCGAACAAGGTCTGCGACTGGTCAAGCAGATGAACCTGATGACAGTCGGCCTCTATGGCGAACCGGCGGGCGCTTGGCTGCCATCGGTCCTCTATTGATGCAGCGCGCCTTCCGCCGGAGCGAACGCATCGGGCGAGGGCCCCGCACGCGATAATCGGAAGGCTCAGCGGTTGCGGGTCCAGTCGTCGCGCCACAGAAAATCGGGACCAAGCTGGTCGAGGCTCGGGCAGCCGATCTGGCCCATGACGAGGTCGATCTCGTTATGGAAGATGTCCACGGCTTTCTTGACCCCCGGCAGGCCGCCCGCGACCGCGCCATACAAGGTGGGCCGACCGAAAAACACGAACTGCGCGCCGAGACACCACGCGATCAGGATATCGGCGCCGCGTCTGACCCCGCTATCAAGCATCACTGTCAGCTTGTCGCCGACTGCCGCCTTGATCGCCGGCAGGGCGTCGAGCGAGGCCGGCGCCTGGTCGAGCTGGCGGCCGCCATGGTTTGAGACGATGACCCCATTGCAGCCGATCTCGGCGGCCCGGAGTGCGTCAGCCGGGTTCAAAATACCCTTGACGACGAGCGGACCCGGGAACAATCGGCGATAGCGTTCGAGATCGCGCCAAGTCTGCGCCGAGGCCGGCGTCTGGGTGCGGCCGAGCCGGATCGCCGCCGCCCGGCCGGCGTTCTCGCCGACATGCGGCGCCCAGTTCGCCAAGGTCGGCGCGCCGCCATGCCAGACATAATCGGCGACCCAGCCGGGATGGGTCATTGCTTCCAGCAGGATCGATGGTTTCAATTTCAGCGATTCCAAAAGGCTGCCGTTGCGCACAGTGGCAAAACCGTTGCGCCAGTTGCGCTCGCGTTTGGGGTTCACCGGTACATCGACAGTCAAGACCAGCGCACCGACGCCGCAATCGCGCGCCCGGCCGATCAGCGCATCGGTCAGGTTCGGGTCCTTGGCGGCATAAAGCTGGAACCAGAGGTTATTCGGCGCGACCTTGACCGCCTCTTCCATCGAGAAGTTGGCGGCACCCGACATGATGTACGGGATGTTGGCGTCAGCCGCCGCCTGCGCCAGCAGCAATTCGCCACCGCGCCTCTGATAGAGGGCCACGCTGCCGGTCGGCGAGATGCCGAACGGGCTCGCATAGGTATGACCAAACACGGTCGTCGACTGGTCGCGCACCGAGACATCGACCAAATAGCGCGGCAGTAATTGATGCTTATGAAAGGCTGCCCGATTCCGTGCCAAGCCGAGCTCGTCCTCGACACCCCCTTCGATATAGTCGAACATGATTTTTGGCAGCTTGCGCTTCGCCATTTGATGCAGGTCTTCGATATTGATCGCGTCGTCGAGCTTCATTGTCACAGGATCTCGCAGAAGGGTGTCAATTCGAAGCAAAATGCCGACTTCGCGTGCAGCCGGCAACCGTCTGGGCGTCGTAACCGCCATGCCAGGCACGCGGGCAACGGCGACGCCGCGCGGACGGCAGCTGCCGCACCGCGCGAACCCGAGGGCTCCGCCCCGGGGCATCGCAAAGCGGCGCCCACGGCATCTGATTTTTGGATTGCGTTCGATGCTATCGGGCGGCGCAGACGATGGCTGCGGGTGTTTTTGTCAGGCCCCCGCCGCGGTTTTCATCGCCACGGCGCGGTTCGCGCAGATGCGTTCAGCGGTTTCGTTGCCAGTCATCGGTCCACAGAAAATCGGGACCGAGCTGATCGAGGCTCGGGCAGCCGATCTGGCCCATGACCAGATCGATCTCGTTGACAAAGATATCGATCGCCTTTTTGACACCGGGGAGCCCGCCGGCAGCCGCACCATAGAGCGTCGGTCGTCCCATGAAGCAAAAATCGGCGCCAAGGCAGAGTGCAATCAGAATGTCGGCGCCGCGCCGAACGCCGCTGTCAAGCAGCAGGGTCAGCTTGTCGCCGACCGCCGCCCGGATCGCCGGCAGCACGTCGAGCGAACCTGGCGCCTGGTCGAGCTGACGCCCGCCGTGATTCGAGACGAGAATGCCGTCACAGCCGATTTCGACGCAGCGCAACGCATCGGCCGGGCTCATGATGCCCTTTACGACGAGGGCACGCGGGAACAGCTTGCGATAGGTTTCGAGATCGCGCCAGGTCTGCGCGTTGAACGGACGCACCGAAGAGGCGAATTTGTAGACCCCTTCGGCATCGGCGCCGGCCGGCGCGTAAGGCTGCCAATTGCCCAGCATCGGGGTGCCGCCGCCGCGTTTGAAATATTCGACGATCCAGCCGGGATGGGTCAGCGCTTCGGCGAGGATCGAGGGTTTGAGGCTCAATGCCTGCAGCAGGCCGCCGCGGATATTGGCAAAGCCGTTGCGGATGTTGCGCTCGCGCTTCGAACCAACCGGTGTGTCGACAGTCAGTACCAAGGCGCCGAGCCCGGCATCGGCGGTGCGCCGGATCAAATCCGCGTTGATCTGCGACTCGCGTGCGGCATAGAGCTGATACCAGTGGTTCTCTGGTGCAATCTTGGCCGCCGCCTCGATCGTGTCATTGCTGGCGCCCGACATGATATACGGGATGTTCGCGTCGCGGGCGGCCTCGGCCAGCATCAAGTCAGCGTGGTAGCGGAACAGTCCTGCCCCGCCGGTCGGCGAAATGCCAAACGGGCTCGAAAAGGTTTGTCCGAATATCGTCTTCGACTGATCGCGTTTCGACACATCGACAAGATAGCGCGGCAACAATTGGTGCTTATGGAAAGCCGAGGTGTTGGTTTCGAGCCCGCGCTCGTCTTCGAGCCCACCTTCGATGAAATCGAAGGCGATCTTTGGCAGCCGCCGCTTTGCCATGCGGTGCAGGTCTTCGATGTTGACGGCTTTGTCGATGTTCATCTGCGTACGATCTCCAGCCCGACCAAACGGCCCAGCATCCGTATTTTTGGGTATCTCGACAATCCCCGATCTGAACGAAGCCGGGCAACGGCTCGACGGGGTACCAATTCGGGGCAACGGCGGCGCCCGCAAGCGGACGATCCTGGGCAGGATATCGCTCTGACTTCGGGAAGGATACGGCGGCCCCGACCTTGCAAAGGGTCAACAGCGATCGCAACGAGTGCTCGTGCCGACCTGTCAACGCGATCAGCAGCGTGGAACGGCGCCACGGCTTGCGGCCGCGATACCGGCGCGGGCGAGCCCGTCGGCCCGCTCGTTTTCGGGGTGACCGGCATGACCGCGCACCCACACCCAATCGACCTGGTGGCGTGCCGCCGCAGCTTCGAGGCGCTGCCACAGATCGACATTCTTGACCGGCTTTTTGTCAGCGGTGCGCCAGCCGCGTGCTTTCCAGGCATGGATCCATTGGGTGATGCCGTTGCGCAGATACTGGCTGTCACTATAGAGCCGCACATTGCAGGGTCGCGTCAACGCTTCGAGCCCGGCGATCGCGGCCATCAGCTCCATGCGGTTGTTGGTTGTGGCGGGGTCGAACCCGGAGAGTTCCTTGTCGATGCCGCGGTAACGCAGAATCACACCCCAGCCCCCCGGGCCCGGATTGCCGCTGCACGCTCCATCGGTAAAGATTTCGACCTCGCGGCGCTCGGACCCGCTCATTTCAGCCGTCGATCCCGTAATCGCACACCCCGACAACCCTTTGGTGAAAGCGCAGCTTGCGGAGAAATTCGAGTGGGTCTTTGGGCCGTACTAGAGCTCCGGCCGGCTGATTAAGCCAGTCGAACAGCCGCGTCAGCAGAAACCGCAAGGCGCTGCCGCGCGCGAGCAGAGGCAGTGCGGCAAGTTCGAGCGGCGCCAAGGCCCGGGCCCGGCGGTAATTGTCAAGCAACAGCCGGGCCTTTGTGATATTGAGGCTGCCATCGGCTTCAAAGCACCAGGCGTTCAGGCAAACGGCCAGATCGTAGGCAAGGAAATCTGTACACGCGAAATAGAAGTCGATCAGACCCGACACCTCGCGATCGCGGAAAAACACGTTGTCTGGAAACAGATCGGCGTGGATGACGCCGGTCGGTAGACCGCTCGGCCAGGCGTTTTCGAGAAACGCGAGTTCGGTGACGAGTTCGGCGGCGAGCCCCGGCTGGATCTGATCGGCGCGCCCGTTACAAGCATCGGACAGCCGTCGCCACCCGGCGACCGACAAATCATTGGCGCGCCGCTTGCCGAACGAGGCCCCGGCGTGGTGCAGCGCGGCAAGCGCCCGACCAACGGCAGCGCAGTGAAACGGCTGGATGCGGCGCGGCCACATGCCTGCGAGAAAGGTCACGATCGCCGCCGGGCGGCCGCACAATTCGCGCAATATGGCACCATCGCGGCCGTGTAACGGCGTCGGACAGGCGACTCCGTTCTGCGCTAGATGCTCCATCAATCCGATGAAAAACGGCAGATCTTCGCGTGCCACCCGCTTTTCATAGAGGGTGAGAATAAAATTGCCGGCCTCGGTGGTGACCAGAAAATTCGAGTTCTCGACACCCTCGGCGATACCCTTGCACGCCAACACCTCGCCGATGTCGTAGAGTGCAATAAAGGCTCTGAGCTCATCGTCGGCAACATCGGTATAGACAGCCATCGGCGGTGCGTGCGCTCCTGGGCGGGTGGGCTTGTCTCTCGGCCACGGCTCGCATACAGTCCCGGCGCCGTGCAGCCGCTGCCCGAGCGTACGGAAGCCGGCAGACGACGGGGGAATACATGGCCGAAGAACCGATTTCAGCGCAAAAAGAGCCGTACGGCATTAACGTCGAGGCCGGCAAGCGGTATTTCTGGTGTGCCTGCGGACGCAGCGCATCTCAGCCGTTCTGCGACGGTTCGCATAAGGGCACTGGTCTGACCCCGGTTGCGTTCACCGCCGAGGCGACCGAAGAGGTATGGCTGTGCGGCTGCAAGCAAACCGCCGGCAAGCCATTCTGCGACGGCACGCATAACGGCCTGTGAGCCGGGCGCGCGTCGCGCGGGGCATCGCGCTCCTCAGCCTCCTCGTATTATCGGACTGCAGCTCGCTGCCGTTCTCGGCGTCGAAGCCGATACAGGCATGTCCGGCGGCGGTGATCTTGCGACCGCTCGCCAATACGGCTGTGTTTGGCCCCGGTGTCGTGGGCGAACCGCGACCCGACAATGTCGCGTTTTACGGGCTGTTGAGCGAGGTCGACCGCAGTTGCGAATACAGCGACGATACGGTGCAGGTGACGCTTGACGTCATCGTGATCGGGCAGCGCGCCCCGGCGGCAAAGGGCGATTCGGTGGCGATGACCTACTTTGTCGCGGTTACCGCGCCGGGGCAGCAGATCATTAGCAAAAAGCCGTTTTCGGTCAATATCGTGTTCGATCCGGACCAAATCCGCGCCGGCGTCACCGACCACATCGTCGAGACGATCCCGCTCGGCGGCCGCCACGGCAGTGAGATCACCCTGCTCCTCGGCTTTCAGCAAACTCGGGAGGTTGTCGATTTCTACCAGCACTTCCGCGGCCGTTGACGCTCGCCCGTGTTGACCTGGATCAAAAAGTCCCGCGGTAAGCCCAAACAACAATCGGGGTAGGAAGGTGTCAGGGCATCCCGCCGCACCGCCCCCGTCGGGCGAGCCCTCCAGCCAGTTGACGCTGTCCGTCATCGTCCCGGTTTACAACGAGGTGGTCTCGCTGCCGATCATTCTTAATCGGGTCGTCGCGGCGATACCGCATGTGCAGAAAGAGATCATCGTCGTCGATGACTGTTCGACTGATGGTACCGCTCAGTGGTTGCGGCAATCGGTTGGCGACCGGATCCGGATGGCAAGCACCGGGCGAGACGGCACGGTCTCTATCACCGAACTAACGCCGGGAGCGTCATCGGCAACGATCCGCGCATTATTTCACCAGCGCAACGGCGGCAAGGGCGCTGCCCTGCGAACCGGTATCGGCGCCGCCACCGGCGACGTTCTCGTTATTCAGGACGCTGATCTCGAATACGATCCAGCCGATTGGCAGCGGTTCTGGCCGCTATTCGTCGACAATATTGCCGACGTCGTCTATGGCTCTCGGTTTTATGGTCGCCCGCATCGTTCGCTATACTATCATCACTATATGGGCAACCGCCTGATCTCGTTTTTATTCAGCGTCCTCTATAATCAGATCCTCACCGATCTGGAAGTCTGCTACAAGATGTTCGCGCGCTCGGTGCTGCCGCTGCTGACCCTCCGCTGTAATGATTTCGGGTTTGAAATCGAGTTTTCGTCCAACATCGCCCGCACCCGCAGCTTACGGATCTACGAGGTCGGCATTTCCTATTATGGCCGCACCTATGCCGAGGGTAAGAAAATCAATTGGAAGGACGGGATCAAGGCTTTGTATTATTTGGTGAAGTTTAGGATCACCCGGCCCTCGGGAAGGTAGGTGAGATACCCGCCCGCATGCGGCTTTGCGCAATATCAAAAGGACAGAGACCGAAGTTGAAGGAAGCCGCGTTGCGCGGCGAAGGGTATGTCGACCCTTCCTCAATGCCCGATTTTGGGTATCAAAGCTCGGCGGCGAGCACGTTGGCGAAATCGACCGCGCCGTCAAGCGAGGTCGAGGGCATAGATCTCACGCGGTTCGCGCACGCCGCGAAGGGCATGCGTGCCGAGCGATTTGAGGCGTGGGCTGCCGGCAATCGCGGCGGCAAGTGTCGCCGAGACCAGGATGTTGCGGCCGAGCGGCTCGCACAATGCCTCAATGCGGGCGACTTCGTTGACCGCCGGCCCGATCACCGTGAAATCGAGCCGGTCGATGGCGCCGATATTTCCATAGAGTACCTCGCCGAGGTGAAGCGCCAAGTCGACCGCAGCCGCCGGCCTGCCGACCTCTCCGCGAGCGGCGTTCAACCGACCAATGGCGCGCATCGCCTCGGTAGCGCCCTATGACAGGTCTCCTCACGCGTCGCGTCGTCGAACGGGAAGATCGCAAGCATGCCGTCGCCGAGGAACTTCAATACCTGGCCGCCGCGCGAGCGCAGTGACGCGGTCATCGTTTCAAAAAGTTTGTTGAGCAACTCGACGACCGCGGTACCCGGAGTTGTGTCCGCGATCGCGGTAAAGCCGCGGACATCGGCGTACCAGAGAACGGCATGGATGCTTTCCACCGAGCCGAGCTCGATCGCTCCGGCGTGAACGCGATGCCCAGCGTCGGCGCCGAGATAGGCTTCGAGCAGGCTGGAGGCGATCTTGTGCCCGGCATGAGCCATCATTGCCAGCGAGACGACAGGAAGCACGGCCTTCAACAGCGCGAGGTCGTCTTCGTGAAACCCTTCTGGACGGTCGGTCGCGAAGGAGTAGCCGATCCCGGTGCCGCGCGACGCGTCGGCGTTCGCGCCAAAGCCGATAACTTCGGCGAAATAATCGGTGGCGCCAGCAGCTGCAAGCGGCTCGAGCGAAGGCAAGTCTAGCCGCGCATCGGGACCGCTAAGCCGCCGGCGGAGGGAGGTATAGGGGGTGGCAGAACTTTCCGCCTGGCGGATCAGATACCCGATCGCGCTGCTGAGCAGAGCCTGTTCGAATTCGTCTCCGCGTTCGAATTGTCGCGGCTCGAAGGGGTTGGGGTGGCGCCACCAGGTGTAGCCATAGCCGCCCCATTGCGGATGCAAGGTGCGCATTCCGGCGGTGGCGCGCCACAATGGCAGGCCGGCGTCCGTCAGCCGCTGGCAGAACTCGTCAAACAACGGAGCCGCGTCGATGCCATGCAACCCCTTGCGGACGGCCCAGATGTGCAATCCGATGATCTTTTGCCTGAGCGCACCGTCGTCGCTCGGCAGCGCGGCGATCGGCGGTGCGTCGGACATGACCGCCGAGCCCTACCGCATCGTCGGCATTACGTATTCGGCGCCAGCGCGGATGCCGGTCGGCCAGCGCGCGGTCATCGTCTTCAGGTGGGTGTAAAAGCGGACACCCTCGGGGCCATAAACTGCCATGTCGCCAAACAACGAGCGCTTCCAGCCGCCAAAGCTGTGAAACGCCATCGGCACCGGGATCGGCACATTGATGCCGACCATGCCGATCTGCACCCGGTTGGAAAATTCGCGCGCGGCGTCGCCGTCGCGGGTGAAGATCGCGACACCGTTGCCGTATTCATGCTCGTTGACGAGTCTGGTCGCGGAATCGAAATCGGTGGCGCGGATGACCGCCAGCACCGGACCAAAGATCTCTTCCTTATAGATGCGCATCTCGGGTTTCACATCGTCGAACAGGCAGCCGCCAAGAAAGAACCCGTTCTCATAACCCTGCAGTTTGAGCCCGCGGCCGTCGACGACAAGCTTCGCACCCTCCTCGATGCCCAGATCGACATAGGAACGTACCCGGTCGAGATGCTGACGAGTGACGAGCGGACCCATCTCGGCTTCGGGGTCGGTGCCGGGGCCGATCTTTAGCGCTCGCACCCGCGGCACCAATTTGTCCATCAACTTGTCGCCGATGCCGCCAACCGCGACCGCAACCGATACCGCCATGCAGCGCTCGCCGGCGGCGCCATAGGCCGAGCCCATCAGCGCGTCGGTCGCCTGGACAAGATCGGCGACGGGCATCACCACCATGTGGTTTTTCGCACCGCCCAGCGCCTGCACCCGCTTGCCGGCGGCCGCGGCTGTCGCATAGATATATTCGGCGATCGCGGTCGACCCGACAAAGCTGACCGCGGCGATCCCTGGATGATGCAGGATCGCGTCAACCGCCGTCTTGTCGCCGTGAACGACATTGAAGACGCCGGCGGGCAGCCCGGCTTCGGTCAGTAATTCGGCGATGCGCAGACCAGCCGACGGATCGCGCTCCGACGGTTTCAACACAAACGTGTTGCCGCAGGCGAGTGCGACCGGGAACATCCACATCGGCACCATTGCCGGGAAGTTGAACGGCGTGATGCCGGCGCATACGCCCAGGGGCTGGCGTACCGACCAGCTATCGATGCCGCGCCCGACCTGCTCTGCGAACTCGCCCTTCATCAGATGCGGGATGCCGCAGGCGAATTCGACGACCTCGACGCCACGGGTGATCTCACCCTGCGCGTCGGAAAAGACCTTGCCATGCTCCTCGGAGATCAGCCGCGCCAGCGCGTCATGCTCGCGCGCCAACACTTCGAGGAATTTGAACATGATCCGGGCGCGGGTGAGGGGAGGGGTCGCGGCCCAGCCGGGGAACGCCGCGGCCGCCGCACGCACCGCCGCATCGACCTCGCCCGGCTCGGCAAAGGCGACGCGCCGCACCCTCTCGCCGGTCGCCGGATTGAACACGTCGCCCCAGCGTCCGCTTTTGCCTTCGACCCGTCGGCCCCCGATGTAATGCTGGATGTCGCTCATCACCCGATCCGAATGCTGCTGTGATCGCTCGCGGCATCATAACCCGCTCAGACGAGGCCAGCAGCGGATTTTGTACGGGCGGGACGGACGGTCACATCGACGGTTTATCGCGATGTTTTCCAGTAACCGGCCCCGGTCTAACCCGACCGCGGTCGGTTTACGATCTCTCTCCACACGCCATTGAGGTAACTGCATAATTCTCAGACTTTGTCCGCCCGCCGCCGATGAAAGCCGCCGCGCTGATTTGGGCCTGAATTTCCGTCATATCTTAGATAAGGGCTGACTCTTGATCGAGCAGGCCTCAGGATTTTTCGCGAAAGCCCGAATTTTAGACTTGTCTGTAATCGTCGCTGGTTTACGTCTGCCGCGCGCGTCCTTATAACCTCGCCGCTGATGGTTCCCTTCGGGGATCAAAAGGGAACACGGTACGGATGGATGATATCCTACGCCGTGGCTGCCCCCGCAACTGTAAGCGGTGAGCCTCCTGCCACTCTTGACCACTGGGGCAACCTGGGAAGGTCGGCAGCCGGCATCGACCCGCGAGCCAGGAGACCTGCCATCACTGTGCAGCCGATTTCGGGCGAGGTGAACCGATGGCTTGTTTCCATTTCCGACCCTCGGAATCGCGCTGGCTTCTCGTCCATCGCATGCGAGGGTGTCATGCCGGGGTTCTTATCGAAGATTCTGAATGAAGCCGACGCCAGTCTCCGGGGTCGGTTGGTCGCCATCTACACCGTCCTGATCGCTGTAAATATTGGCGCATGGGTCTGGGCGCTGATTACATTCCGCCACTATCCTGTTTTGCTAGGGACAGCGCTGCTCGCCTACAGTTTCGGTCTGCGACACGCGGTTGACGCCGATCACATTGCGGCGATCGACAACGTCACGCGTAAGCTGATGCAGGAGAGAAAGCGCCCGGTCGCGGTTGGGTTCTTCTTTTCGGTCGGCCACGCACTCGTCCTGGTGATCGGGACGGCGATCATCGCAGAAACTGTCGTCACTTTGGAGGGCAGTTTTCAGACTTTTAACAATATTGGTGGGTTAATAGGTACTGGGGTATCGGCATCTTTCCTGTTCCTGATGGCGGTAATGAACCTTGCAATTGCGTGGTCAGTGTACCGTACATTTCAGCATGTGAGAGGCGGAGGCGAATATGTCGAAGAGGATTTCGACCTGCTGCTCAACAAACGTGGGCTATTCTCACGGCTGTTTCGGCCGTTGTTCCGTATGATTAGTAACAGCTGGCAAATGTTGTTCATTGGTTTCTTGTTTGGGCTCGGATTCGATACCGCGACCGAAGTGAGCCTCCTGACCATTTCGGCAACTGAAGCTGGCAAGGGCATGTCGATCTGGTCGATTCTCGCCTTTCCCGCGCTTTTCACGGCGGGAATGGCGTTAATCGATACGACCGACGGCGTCTTGATGCTGGGCGCCTATGGCTGGGCCTTCCTCAAGCCACTTCGCAAGCTCTATTACAATCTGACCATAACGATTGTTTCCGCGCTTGTGGCCCTGGTCATCGGCGGTATCGAGACCCTGGGTTTGATTGGGACCGAACTGAATCTCGCAGGGCCGTTTTGGGACGAAATCGGAACGATCAATGACAATTTCGGCACGATAGGCTACGCAATCATTGGTATTTTCGTCGTCAGCTGGCTGTTCTCGACAGTCATCTACCGCATCAAAAAATACGATGACATCGAGGTTCGTATGGCTGATCGGACTTAACTAACTACCAACGCTATATACGCACAGAGGTGACCGTTTCTTCGGGAACGGTCGCTTTCAGGCGCGAAGGAGACCTTGGCCAACTCTCGACGGTCGGATCATTCTATCACGTCGGCGATAATATCTTCCGCCGTCCCGTTCTTGCGGGCTTTGCGCCGTGCCGTGCTCCTATGCTTCTATATCTTGCGTTTTTTGAGCCAGTCGGGATCCGCATTAATATCGCGCGGCCCTGTTCTGGAACATCAATGCGCGGCGGAACGTCGCACGTTAGCCGGATTTCTCGCCACGACCAAATGAGCGGCTACGCGGCGCGGCGGTGGCGGCTCTTGACGCGGGTCTTTGAGGTGCGTTCCTCGTCGAAGAGCTCGGCCAGTTTTTCGAGCATCACGCCACCCAACTGCTCGGCATCGACGATCGTGACGGCGCGGCGGTAATAGCGCGTCACGTCGTGGCCGATGCCGATGGCGACGAGTTCGACCTCGCCCAAACGCTCGATATCGCGGATCACCTCGCGCAAATGCTTTTCGAGATAGTTGCCGGGATTGACCGACAAGGTCGAATCATCCACCGGGGCGCCATCCGAGATCACCATCAGGATGCGGCGCTGCTCGGGCCGTTCGCGCAGCCGGTTATGCGCCCAGGCGAGCGCCTCGCCGTCGATGTTTTCCTTCAGAATGCCCTCGCGCAGCATCAGCCCCAGATTGCGCCGCGCCCGGCGCCACGGCATATCGGCATCCTTGTAGACGATATGACGCAGATCGTTGAGCCGGCCCGGGTTGGCGGGCTTGCCGGCAGCGATCCAACGCTCGCGCGACTGACCGCCCTTCCACGCGCGGGTCGTAAAGCCGAGGATCTCGACCTTGACCGCACAACGCTCGAGGGTGCGCGCCAGAATATCGGCGCTCATCGCCGCGACCGTGATCGGCCGCCCGCGCATTGAGCCCGAATTATCGATCAACAGGGTGACAACGGTGTCGCGAAAATCGGTCTCCTGCTCCTGCTTGTAGGCGAGCGGCAGGATCGGGTTGGCGACGACGCGCGACAGCCGGGCGGCATCAAGCAGACCCTCGTCAAGATCGAACTCCCACGATCGGGTCTGCTTGGCCAAAAGCCGGCGCTGCAGCCGGTTGGCGAGCCGCGCGATGACGCTCTGCAGATGCGAGAGCTGCTGGTCGAGCAGCTGACGCAGCCGCGACAATTCATCGGGATCGCATAACTCGTGCGCTTCGATGATTTCGTCAAAAACGGTGTTGAAAGCGCGGTAGACCGCGGTGTCGTCATTGCGTCCGCGCGGCAGTTGCCCGGGGCGCCCCGGGCGGCCGGGATCGTCGTCGCTGGCGCCGGGCATCATCTCGCCGTCGCCGGATTCGGCTGCGTCCTGCGCGTCTTCGGCCTCGCCATCCGCGGGCGAGCCATCGGGCGAGGGCTGCGCGCCGGTCGTCCCGCCTTCGCCTTCGTTCTGGTTGTCACCGTCGGCTTCGTCGCCGTCCTGCTGCTCGTCGTTCTCGGACGAATCGTCGATCTCGCCGAGATCGATATCGAGATCCTGCAGCATCCGGCGGGTGATCCGGGCGTAATCGTCCTGGTCGAGGATTGTTCGGTCCAGTTCGCCGAGATCGCGGGCAATCCGCGGTTCGAGCCAGGGCCGCCAGAGATCGACGACCTTGCGCGCCGCGGGCGGCGGCGATTCGTGAGTCAACGCCTCGCGGGTCAGCAGGCGCACCGCTTCGGCCATCGTGCTCTCGGTGCGCTCGGTGACGCGCTCAAACCCCTGTCGGCGATATTGTTCGTCGAGCATCGCTGCGAGATTGGCGGCGACACCGGTCATGCGCCGCGCCCCCAGGGCCTCGACCCGGGCCTGCTCGACCGCCTCGAACACGGCGCGCGCCAACGGTCCGCCGGGCGCCCGGCGGCTGTGCACGCCGTCATCGTGATAACGCATGCGCAGCGCCAGGCTGTCGGCCGCACCACGCAGTTGCGCCGTCTCCTCTGCCGGCAGATCGCGCGGCGGGTTTGGCAGGCGGATGCGCGTGCCGCTTGCCCCGGCCGCTTCGGGGCCAAAGCCGACGGTCACGTCATCGCGCTCGGCGATCGCCCGCAGGGTCGCCGCGGTCGCGCGCTTGAAGATCTCGGCCGGGGAAAATTCCTGCGCCATCAGCTTTTGTCAGTCTGCAAAGAGCGCCGCATCCGGCAGCGTCATCACCGCGCTTATACTGGTGATCCACACCTTTTCCGGCGCCATCGGGTGACGTGGACGGCCGGAACAAGTCCGGCCATGACGAACGTGGATCGCCAGCATATCTAGAACCGACGAAACCCCGGTTCGGCCTTTACATCAGTGTCGCATTGACGCCGGTCTCGGCGAGTTCGGTACCGAGACAGCGCTGATAGTATTCGGCGACGGTCGGCCGCTCCATCTCATCGCATTTGTTCAAAAAGGTCAGCCGGAAGCCGAACGACAGATCGCCAAAGATGCGCGCGTTCTCGGCCCAGGTCATAACCGTGCGTGGCGACATGACGGTGGAGATATCGCCGTTGATAAAGCCGGCGCGGGTCAGATCGGCGAGCGCCACCATCGCGCTGATCGTACGCCGTCCCTCGTCGTTGTCGTAGCTCGGCACCTTGGCGAGCACGATCTCGACCTCGGCATCATGCGGCAGGTAATTCAGGGTCGCGACGATGTTCCAACGGTCCATCTGGCCCTGGTTGATCTGCTGGGTGCCATGATAAAGCCCGGTCGTGTCGCCGAGCCCGACCGTGTTCGCCGTCGAAAACAGGCGGAACGCCGAATGCGGCCGAATGACGCGGTTCTGGTCGAGCAGGGTCAGCTTGCCCTCGACCTCTAGCACACGCTGGATCACGAACATCACATCGGGACGCCCGGCATCGTATTCGTCAAAGCACAGCCCTACCGGGTGCTGCAACGCCCAGGGCAGCAGGCCCTCGCGGAATTCGGTGACCTGCTTGTTGTCGCGCAGGACGATCGCGTCCTTGCCGACGAGGTCGATGCGGCTGATGTGGCTGTCGAGGTTGACCCGGATCAGCGGCCAATTGAGCCGCGCGGCGACCTGCTCGACATGGGTCGATTTGCCGGTGCCGTGATAGCCCTGGATCATGACCCGCCGGTTGAACGCGAAGCCGGCGAGGATCGCCAAGGTCGTGTCATGGTCGAAGCGATAGGCCTCGTCAAAATCCGGGACATACTCGCACGCTTGGCTGAACGCCGGGACCTGCAGATCGCTGTTGATGCCAAAGGTCTGGCGGACCGAGATCGTGATGTCCGGCTTATCCAGAGGAAATCCGCCAACGGCGGCAGTGGGCTGGGCGGTGGGCATTCGTTTCTTGTGTCCTGATGGTGGAGCGGGAACAATCTGATCGGCGGCGCCGGTTTATTCAACCGAAATAGCTGGCTTTCAAGGTAGCGTAGGCCTGATTGATGATCTTGAGCTTCTCCTCGGCCGCCTTGTCGCCGCCATGCGCGTCGGGGTGGTGCAATTTGACCAGGGTCTTGTAGCGCGCCTTGAGCCGTGTCGGGGTAAAGGGCGGCTCGATCTCGAATACCGCGAGCGCCTGCTCGCGCGCCGACAGCACCCGCCGTTGCGCTTCGCTGTGGCCGCCGCGACGGTTGTCGCGGTTGCTGTTGCCGCTGCCCGAGAGCAGATCGAACGGATCGCGCAGCCGGGCGGCACCACTTGGACCGTGCCGGTCGCCGAGCCGCCAGGTCGGCCGCTGCCATACCGTATCGCAGCGGATCTCGGCTTCGATCTCGCTGTCGCTCATGCCGGCGTAGTAGTTCCAGGCGGCGTTGTAGGCGCGCACATGGTCGAGGCAGAACCAGTAGTAATCGTGCAGGTTGAGGCGTGATTTGGGCGCACGGAAATCGCCGCCGGCTGCACAATCCGGATGATCGCACACCCGTGTCGGCGGGCCGGCCGCAGTCTCGAACCCGGGATCGAGCGAAAGTCGCCGCATGCGTGCAGTATGGGTGGCGCGTGGTTCGCTGGCAAGGCCAGCCCGCTGTCGCCTAGCCGCGATAACCGGGCTGCGCGTCGCATCAGAGTTGCGCCGCGCGCACACCAAGGCGATCGGGCCGTGAGCGGAAAATGAGAGGTTCACGACGCCGTTGGCGGATGGGACGGTGAACGCGGCCCGCCGCCGTTTCGCCGGTCTTGCGGCGGGTTGCGCCGGCCCTGCGCAAGCCGAGATATAGACGATGACCCGGCCGCGCGCAGGAGGGACATTCCGATGAGCAAGGCTTTTGTCAAGGAAGCGGATGGCGAGGGCAACGAACTCGACCATGAGCCCGCGGTTCCCGCCGGCTTCAAAAATTATATGACCCCGCAGGGTCATCTGACGATGCAGGACGAATTGCAGCGACTGCTGCGGGTCGAACGCCCGAAAGTGGTGGAAACAGTATCCTGGGCGGCTGGCAACGGCGACCGCTCGGAAAACGGCGACTACATCTATGGCAAGCGCCGGCTGCGCGAGATCGATCGCCGCATCCGCTTTCTCGGCAAGCGGCTGGAAACCGCGGAGATCGTCGATCCGGCACAGCAAAAGCGGCGCGACCAGGTGTTTTTCGGCGCCACGGTCACCTATGCCGCCGAGGACGGCAGCGAAACCACGGTGACGATCGTCGGCGTCGACGAAGCCGATTTCGCCCGCGCCGAGGTCAGCTGGATCTCGCCGATCGCCCGTGCTCTGATGAAAGCGCGCGAGGGCGACATCGTCGAACTGCGCGCCCCCGCCGGTGTCGAACAGCTCGAGGTGCTTAGCATTCGGTATCCGTCGACCGCAGCCGACACCCGCTGAGCGGTTGGCTCGCAACGCGAGCAGGGCGACATGCGCGTCACGCTCTGCGGCGAAGTCGTTGCTGCCGGACCTGTTACCGCGCGGCGAAATAGAGCTTTGGCTCGGCGGCGCGGATATGGGCTTCGGGAAGGCCCAGTTCGCGGCGGACGATGTTGGTGCCGGCAACCAACGACACGCACTTGTAATAGGCAATGCGACGCGACAGCCCTTCGCGGCCAAATCCGCAATCGGTGGTGATGACGAGCCGCTCGGGCGGGATGTACTCTAGCGCCTTGCGGATCAACCCGGCAACGTGCGCCGGCGGCTCGACGATCGTGTTGCAATGATTGACGACGCCGATGCCGATCTTTTTGTCGGTCGGGTATTTGGCAAAGAGCGGCAGATCCTTGCCGTCATTGCTGGCGCATTCGAAGGTGACAACGTCGGCGTTCAACTGGAGGAGATGGGGCAGGGCGCGCTCATAGCTCGGCACTTCCCAATAGACCCGCTGCTGGTTGGGGTTGCCCCAGCAGGTATGGACCCAGATCTCGGCTTCGACACCCGCGAGCTGGCGATTGAAGGCAAGCGTCTGAAATTCGAGCTCGGTGTCGGTGCAATCCGGGCGGGTGGTAAGCCCGTGATGACGCGGCTCCTCAATCTGGATTATCGGGCAGCCGGCCGCGGCGAGTTCGCGCAACTCGATATTCATAATGTCGCAAAGATCGAGCACCATCGCGCGATCGTCCGGGTAATGCTCGTTCCACAGCATGCTCGCCAACGCCGGTGCGCAGATCGTGCCGAATTTGACCGGCCGGTCGCTGAGGCGCTGGGCGATCTGCCACAACGCGGCATATTCAAGCGGCCCGCGCGTCAGTTTTCCGGCGACAACCGCCGGCTGATACGCTTCCTGTACTTCCCACAGGATATGACCCGGCTGCAGGTCGTGCCGTCCCATCCAGCCGCGTGACGTGCTGCGATGACCGTGGATGCCGCCTAGCCGCTCGATCGGGTAGAAAAACCATGATTTGCCGCCGACCGCCAAGTCAAAGCGGCTGTCACCGTCGGTGACGATATCAAGTCCGGCGGCCTCTTGTGCGTTGATGATCGCGGCGACCGCGTCGAGATACTGCTCGCGAAACAGCGACTGGCCGAGAGCGGCTTTGAACGAACGCCCTTCGAGGCTCACGTCAAACCATAACGGGCGCGGGTAAGAGCCGGTGATCGCTGTCGGCATGATCATGTCGCGCGTGATGGTCAGCATGGCGGTTGGCCTTCGATCGGATGGGGGGCGGGTTTTCGGATGGGGGTGCCGGTGCCCCGTCCACGCTTTGCAAACGGCCGAGCTTGCGCTCAGCCGATTTCAACCCGGCGGGCTAGGTCGCAGCCGGCGTGTGCTTGGCGAAGAACTCCTTGACGCCGGTTTTGGCCGCCGTCAACGCCGCGCCAGTTTTCCATTCGGCGATGAACTCGCAGTTCGGAATGAGCTTCGAAAGCTCCTCGGAGATCGGCCAGGGATGCGCCTCGTCATTGCCGGCAAGCACCAGACACGGCGTCCTGATCGTCTTCACAAACTCGCGGTCGGCGCAATAGACAAAGCCCGGCGCATAGAGGTTATGGCAGAACGCATCGAGCGCCTGCGGGGTCGCCTCTGGGTGGTCTTTCAGAGTTTCGGCCCAGCTGTTAAACCGGGCGGGACGGCCCGGCGCGATAGCACCGACGCGACCGATCGGCTGCGCCAGGACCGCGGACTGAACCCGCTCGGGGTGGTGTTTGAGCATGTTTATGATGAACGAGCCACCGATGCACTGGCCGTAGAGGTGGCATTTGTCGATGCGCAGATGATCAAGCACGGCGATGTGATCGGCGGTGTAGGAATCCCAGCCGTCCTGCGCGGTGATCGGGGCGCGTGACCGGCCGCCGGCATTGCGCTGATCCATCGCGATCACATGATATTTGTCGGCAAATTCGGTGGTCGGGTTGATCGGCGCCGAAGGCTCGCTCCAGACTGCGATCACCGACTGCAGCCCGGCCGGGGCAAAGGTCAAGATCGGAAAGCCCCGGCCGAACTCCTCATAGTGGATATGCGCGCCGTGGTGGTCGATGCTCGGCATGTCGGTTCCTTTCGTGATGGCCGGGTTCTCGTGTTGGCTGGCTTCGATGTGCCGACAGGTTACGTCATTCGCGCGGAGCCGGAAACCAGGCTGAACGAAGGCGGCTTCGACCGTCGTGTCCCGTCTACGCGGTGGGCGCAATACCCAGAAGACTTTGGTCGTCGTTGATGGGCCGCGCGCGGAGGTGCAGTCCGGGAGGGAGAGAAGCGGACACCTAGTCGATCGGGAACCGGGTCGTCACGATACAGTTTTCGAGGATGCCGCGGCCACGGTCGGGTGGCCGCCGCTCTTGCACGAAACGCGCATGCACCTCGGTGATCGCCTCGGCGGTCATGCCGGGGTCGGTTGCGACATACTGCACGAGATTGTCGCGAAAGCCGCGCCGGGTGACGTAGATCGGCTCGATGCCGCGCGCCCGGGCGACCGCGGCAAGCGCGTCGGCCATCGGCCGCACCGCCGGGTTAACCGAGAAATCCGCCCAGTTGTTGGCGAGACAACCGCCGGGATTGAGCGCGTCGAGACAGCGTGTCCAGAATAGCTCGTTGCTCTCCGCCGGACCCGCGGAATTGTAGAGATCGACGAGCACAACATCAAAGCGCGGTGTCGTCGCCGCAACAAATTGCTGCGCCGGTTCGACGGTGACAGGCTGGGTCAGGTAGAACCAGCGACGGGCGATCGCGACGATCGCCTCGTCGGCATCGACCAGGGTCGGTGCGCAATCCGGCAGGTAGGCGCGCATGAAGCGCCACATCGCCGCACCGCCGACGCCGAGCAACAGCGCCGTCACCGCCTGGCGGCTCATCGCAAATGCGAGCGACATCAGCCGTTCGTAATGAAACACGAGACGCCCCGGATAGAGCAGGTCCATGCTCGACTGCTCGGTCACCTGGATGCTGCTGCCAAACGAGCCTAAAGTACGGAAATGCCGCGCGCCGCGGTCAAAATCGACGACAAACACCGGCGAGCCAAAGGTCGGCGTCCGCCGCAGCAACCGCACCCGCGCATCACCGCCGAAATAATCGAGGACGAGCCGGCGCTGGCGCTCTTCGCCAAACTCGGTGATCATCGGCGAGGATCGGGCCGCGTCGATGCCGCGATCCCGAATACGGGGTGGGAACCGCAGCACCACCGGCAAAAATGTACGGGTCGGCGCAAAAACACGTCGACGTGCCGTAAATTGGGGGCACCGCATTCGATCATCACACTCAGTAACGGCGATCCGGCCGCTGAATTCAAGCGCCTAGACGGCCTCACGAACGGATCGTCGGACCCTAGCTTTGACGCTGGCTGAGGTCAGCCTTAGACTGACCTTTTCCCGCAGGCGGATGGCCCGCCAAAGAGCGGGGGGCATTGGCGAGGAGCGTCAAAAGGCATGGACACCGGCACCATTCGCGCGACCGAAGACGAGGCCTTGTCGTTTCACGCCAGCGGCCGCCCCGGCAAGCTCGCGATCGCGCCCACCAAACCGCTGACGACGCAGCGCGATCTATCTCTCGCCTATTCGCCGGGCGTTGCCTTTCCTTGCCTCGAGATCGAAAAGCGCCCGAGCGCCGCCTTCGATTACACCTCGAAAGGCAATTTTGTTGCGGTCATTTCCAACGGTACCGCGGTGCTCGGTCTTGGCGATCTCGGGGCGCTCGCGGCAAAGCCGGTAATGGAGGGCAAAGCAGCGCTGTTCAAGCGCTTTGCCGATATCGATTCGATCGATCTCGAAATCGACACCCGCGACGTCGACGCTTTTGTCAACTGCGTGCGCTATCTGCATCCGGCGTTTGGCGGCATCAACCTCGAAGACATCAAAGCCCCGGAGTGTTTTATCATCGAAGAGCGGTTGCGCGAGTTGCTCGACATCCCGGTGTTTCACGATGACCAGCACGGCACCGCGATTATCGCTGCCGCCGGGCTGATCAACGCACTGCACTTGACCGGCCGCGCGCTCGATCAAATCAGGATGGTCATCAACGGCGCCGGGGCGGCGTCAATCGCCTGCGTCGAATTGTTGAAAACGATGGGCTTGCCGCCGGCGAATGTCGTGTTGTGCGATACCCGCGGGGTTATCTACCGCGGCCGCAGCGATGGCATGAACCAGTGGAAATCGGCCCACGCGGTCGAAACCAAGGCGCGGACTCTGGCCGAGGCGATGGAGGGGACGGACGTCTTTTTTGGCCTATCCGCCAAAGGGGCGGTCGACCAGGCCATGGTGCGTTCGATGGCAGACAAGCCGATCATCTTTGCCATGGCCAACCCTGACCCGGAAATCACGCCCGAGGAGGTGCAGGCGGTTCGTTCGGATGCGATCATCGCCACGGGGCGCTCGGACTATCCCAATCAGGTCAACAATGTGCTCGGTTTTCCGTACATTTTCCGCGGCGCCCTCGATGTGCGCGCGTCGATGATCAACGACGCGATGAAGATCGCGGCGGCCGAGGCGTTGGCTGAACTCGCGCGCGAGGACGTGCCCGATGAGGTCGCCGCCGCCTATTCCGGCGAACGGCTGACCTACGGACCCGACTACATCATCCCGGCACCCTTCGACCCGCGGTTGATCTGGGCGGTGCCGTCGGCGGTCGCCAAGGCGGCAATGGATTCAGGGGTGGCGAAAAAGCCGATCACCGATATGGCCGCCTACCAGCGCAGCCTGCGCGGCCGCCTCGATCCGACCGCCGCCGGCCTCGAGATGATCTTTGCCAAGGTGCGGGCCAATCCGCAGCGCGTTGTCTTTGCCGAGGGCGAAGAGGAAAAGACGATCCGCGCGGCGCTGCAATTCGCCGGCAGCGGCTATGGCACCCCGGTGCTGATCGGCCGCGAGGAACGAATCAAGGCGACGATGGCGACGATGGGCCTTGTCTCTGCCGATGCGCTCGAGATCCACAACGCCCGCCTGTCACACAACAACAAGCGTTACACCGATTTCCTCTACGAGCGGCGCCAGCGCGACGGCATGCTTTATCGCGATTGCCAGCGTCAGGTGAACCTCGACCGCAACGTGTTCGCCGCCTGCATGGTTGCGTGCGGCGATGCCGACGCGATGGTCAGCGGTGTGACCCGCAATTCGTTCGACGTGCTCGACGAGGTCTCGCGGGTGATCGAGGTCAGGGATGGCTGCGTCGTGTTCGGACTGACCATCCTGCTTGGCCGCGAGCGGCCTTTGCTGCTCGCCGATACGCTGGTGCACGAGACGCCGAGCCCGGCTCAACTCGCCGATATCACAATGCTGGCGGCAGCCAAAGCCCGCGAGTTCGGACTGACCCCGCGGGTGGCGCTGCTTTCCTATGCCAATTTTGGCAATCCAACCGGCCCTGACTGCGAGCGGGTGCGCCGGGCGGTCGGCCTGTTGGACGAGCGTCAGCCCGATTTCGAGTATGACGGCGAGATGAGTCCCGACGTGGCGCTCGATATCCGGTTGATGCGCCAGCTTTATCCATTCTGTCGGCTGGGGGCCGCCGCAAATATCCTGGTCATGCCCGGGCTCAACAGCGCCAATATCACCGCTAAGCTGCTGCCGCATCTCGGCGGCGGAACGGTCGTCGGACCGCTGTTGATGGGTCTCGACCGGCCGGTGCAGATCGTCAATATCGGGGCAACCGTGTCCGATCTTGTCAACCTCGCGGCGTTGGCGGCGCACGACGCCATCCGCTAAGGGCCATGACGTAGCGGCACCCGACCGCGGCCGGCAACATGAGACGACATCCCGCCGCGGTCGTCGGACAGGTTGTCGGGCTGGCGCTGCCGGCCGCAGCGCCGGGTCTGGTGATGCTCGGCGGTCTCGCTGTGGCGCAGATCTTGCCGGGGATCCTGGCAGCTGTCTTGGCAGCGGTGTTGCTTGTCGCCACTGCGGCGGTGCTGGCCCGATTGGCGCTGGCGATCGATGCGCTCGGTGACGCCATCGAGGAGGCCGCGGCGGAAGCATCGCTGCCGCTGACCGCACGACGGCCCGCACGGGGTGCTGGACGTGCCGTCGACGAAGGCCGCCTCGCAATCCAGCGTCTGGCGCGCAGCTGGCGCGAGCGCACCGAGCATGCCACAGCTCGGCTTGCCGCGGCAGAAGCAATCATCGACCGGGCGCCGGATCCGTTGATCCTGCTCGACGACCGACGCCAAATCGTGCGCGCCAACAGCGCTGCCGCCGAACTCGTTGGAACCTTGTCGCCGCCTTGCGATCTTGCCGCGGTCTTGCGCAACCCGGCGGTGCTGACCGCCGCCGACGCGGTGTTGCGCGGCGACGCCGCGCGGAATGTCGAATTCACCTTGAGCGCACCCGTCGAACGTCAGCTGCGGGCACAGTTCGCTCGGATCGATCGCTCGTCGCTCAGCGGAGCGGTGGCGGTGCTGACCTTGCACGATATTACCGAACTGAAACGCGCCGAGCAGATGCGCGCCGATTTTATTGCCAATGCAAGCCACGAGCTGCGCACACCTTTGGCGACGCTGACCGGTTTTATCGAGACCTTGCGCGGACCGGCGCGTGATGATGCCGACGCACGTGAGCGCTTTCTCGCGATCATGGGCGGGCAGGCGACGCGCATGACCAGGCTTGTCGAAGACTTGCTCTCGTTGTCGCGCATCGAGCTCAACGAGCACGTTCTGCCGCAAGGCCGGGTCGCTCTGGCGCCGCTGCTCCAGCACCTCGCCGAGGCGCTCGAACTGCGCGCCGGCGAGCGTGAGATGCGCATCGTGCTGCATGTGCCCCCCGATTTACCCGATGTCCTCGGTGATCGCGACGAGCTTGCGCAGGTGTTCCAGAACCTGCTCGACAATGCGATCAAGTACGGCCGGTCGGGCACGGAGATCAGTGTCGATGCCGAAACATCGCGGCGTCTCGCCGCGATCGGCGGGCGCGGTCCCGTCAGCTTTGTGTCGGTCGTGATCCGCGACCACGGCGAGGGCATCGCGCGCGAGCATCTGCCGCGGTTGACCGAGCGGTTTTATCGGGTGGATACCGCCCGTTCGCGCGAAATGGGCGGTACCGGTCTGGGCCTCGCGATCGTCAAACATATTGTCAACCGCCACCGCGGCTTTCTGGAAATCGACAGCACCCTGGGCGAGGGCTCGGCCTTTACCATATTCTTGCGCCAGCACGCCGGCCGGTCGGCCGAGAGTACCGTCGCGGGGTAAATCCATAAAGCTGGCGTGCGGCATGGTGTTGCCCGTCTGCAGAAACCGACAGAATGTCACTGGACTGTAACAAACCCATTGTTTGTCCCGGTCGTGGTCGTCTTTTGCGAACCACAGCGAAGCATTGATCCGTCCACTCGACCAGGAGCTTGATATGATAAGCTGCAGCAAAGCGCGAACGACATGGGCGGCAAGCCGGCAGCTTGCCATCGGCAGCGTGACCGCGGTCTTGTTGTTATTGCCGGTAAATGCCGCGTTCGCCGCCACGGTCCACATGCTCGAGACCGGTTCGACGCTGCTCTATCCGCTTTTTAATATGTGGGTTCCTGCTTATAGTAAAGCGCATCCGGAGGTGCAGATCACCACCCAGGGCACGGGTAGCGGCACCGGTATATCAGAAGCCTCCTCCGGAATTGCCCAGATCGGTGCGTCCGATGCCTATATGAGCAACGCTCAAATAACCCAGGAGAAAGGCGTCCTAAACACTCCGCTCACGATCTCATCGCAAATGATCAACTATAACCTGCCCAGCCTCAACAATATACACTTAAATCTAAGCGGTCCGGTTTTGGCTGGGATCTATAGCGGCAAGATTACCTATTGGGACGATCCCGAACTTAAGAAGCTGAACCCGAGCGTATCATTGCCGCATAGCGCGATCATTCCGGTGCACTGCACCGATGGCAGCGGCGACACCTTTATATTTACTCAATACCTGTCGTTCAGCACGCCCTCCTGGGGCAAGGGGCCCGGGTACGGGACAACGGTCAGCTGGCCGCCAGTGCAGGGCGGGATTGGTGCTGAAGGCAATCCCGCCATGGTCAACACGGCCAAGAACAATCCGTATTCGATTGCCTTTATTGGCATCAGCTTTGAGAATGCGATTAACAGCACTGGCCTCGGCACCGCTGCCCTCGAAAACCGCTCCGGCCAGTTTGTGCTGCCGACCGAACAGACGATGGAGGCTGCGGTCAAGGCCACCGCGCCAAAGACGCCAAAAGACGAGCGCATCAGCCTGATCTTCGCGCCCGGTCCAGACTCATATCCGATCATCAATTACGAATACGCGATCGTCAGAAACCAACAGCCTAACCCAGAGCTTGCAAAATCGCTTAAGGCGTTCCTCAACTGGGCGATCAGCCCGCAGGGCGGCAGTGCGCCGCATTTTCTGAAGGCAGTGAATTTTGTTCCATTGCCACCGGTCATCGCCACCCTCAGCAAAGAGCAGATCGCGATGATCCAGTAGCAGCAGAAATAAGCCGGCTCGCCACCGGCCCGGCATCTGGGCGGTCGAACACGGGGATCCAATGCGGTTCAAGACAGTGCTCGCTGTGATCGCTGGCGTGCTGCCTGCCAGTCTCGTTCTGGTGCTGGGTTTTATCGGGATTTACGCGTGGCCGGCGATCCGTTTCAACGGCGTCAGCTTTGTTCTCGGCAATTACTGGAATCTCGGCAGTCTTTACGGCAATCCCGTTACGATCAACGGCATGTCGATCGAGCCGGGAGCCCAGTACGGTACTTGTTCCTCGTTGTCGGGACCCTTTTATCCAACGGGATCGCCTTGTTGGTAGCGGTCCCGGTCGGTGTCGGCGCTGCGGTTTTTTTGGCCGAGACAGTCCCCGGCCAGTTGCGCATATGGCTGTCGTTTTTTGTCGAATTGCTGGCCGCAATCCCGAGCGTGGTATTCGGTTTGTGGGGCTACGTCGTCGTCATCCCGTTTTTTGGCCATCATGTTTTTCCGGTGCTGGCGCATGCGCTCGGCTTCATCCCGATCTTCGCCGGGCCAGTCGGGAGCGGGTACCGACTCTTGACCGCGGGGGTGGCGCTATCGCTCATGGTCGTGCCGCTGATCACGGCGACGTTGCGCGACGCGATCGTCAGTCAGCCGGCATCGACCCGCGAAGCCGCGGCGGCGCTGGGTGCAACAAGATTTGAGATCGTCTCCCGGGTGATCCTGCCCAGCCTCGCAAAAGTCCTCACCGGGGCTTCGATCCTTGCCGTCGGGCGCGCGCTCGGCGAGACGATGGCGGTGCTGATGGTCAGCGGTAATGCGCTCAATTATTTGCCGCAGAACATCTATGCGCCAATCTCGACGATGGCGGCGTTTATCGTCTCGCAGCTCGATAGCGCGCTGCAGGACCCGACCGGGATGGCGGTGCGCTCGCTCGCCGAGATCGCATTGGTGTTGTCGGTGCTCTCGCTGATCATCAACGCGCTGGCGCGGCTGCTGCTGGCGATCGAGAGGCACGGCGCGCGCGCCGTCCTCCCGGCCTAGGCGGATGGCAACCGGCCAGTTTGCCGCGACCCGACCGGTGTTCTTCGCCGCCGGCCGGGTGCCGTTGCGCCGCCGAGTGTTCACTATCACCGGCTGGGTTCTGACCGGGTCCGCTTTGCTGCTGCTGTCGACGGCGATGGTATGGATCTTGACAATGGTCTTCCTCCGCGGCCTCGGAGCGATCTCGCCGGCGCTGTTTGTGACTGTGACCCAAGAAAACGGCGGTGGGCTGCTAACGCGATCGAGGGCACCGCGGTGCTCTCCGCCGGGGCGCTGCTGCTTGCGGTACCCTTTGGCGTGGCGTCCGGTATCTACATTTCGGAGTACCGGCACGGCGTCTGGGCGCCGACGATTCGGTTTTTGGCGGACATTCTGGTCGGCGTGCCGTCTATGGTGCTCGGCTATTTCGGCTATGTGACGATGGTCGAAGGGCTCGGCGGGAATTTCTCGGTCGCGGCGGGTTCGATCACCCTCGCGATCATCTGTCTG
>DATJLK010000236.1:0-3000 GCA_035509615.1 Allostellaceae bacterium
GCAGAGGTTCGAATGCGCGCCATACGACAGCCCGACCGAAGCCGAGCCGCGGCTGACCTCCTCCATCGCGACGCAATGGGCGAGATAACCCATGCCGGCGCCGCCGTATTCCTCCTCGACGGTTATGCCATGCAGACCGAGTGCCCCCATTTCCGGCCACAATTCGATCGGAAAGCGGTCACTGCGGTCGATCTCGGCGGCGAGCGGCGCCAGCTTGTCCTCGGCAAAACCGCGCACGGTGGTTCGCAGCATGTCGATCTCGGGGCCGAGGTCGAAATCGAGGGCGGTCAGCCGGGTATTCTGCATTGCTCGAATACCATCTTCCGGATGCGGTCACGCGATCTATACGCCCTAAGAAGGCGGCAAACCACGGTGGCGGTTGCCCCAGCGCTGCCAGAGACCATCTGCTGAGCCATGCATATCGCCCAGACCCGTTTGACCATCGCTACCCAACCGTGCGAGATCAAGGAAATCACCGCCGAGATAGCGCGCTGGGTGGAACGCCAGGAGATCGGTTGCGGGCTGCTCAGCGTGTATATCCAGCACACCTCGGCCTCGCTGTTGATCCAGGAGAACGCCTCGCCCGATGTGCGCCACGATCTCGACCGGTTTCTGCGCCGGCTGGTGCCCGAGGATACGGCGCTCTATCGCCACAACGACGAAGGGCCTGACGACATGCCGGCGCACATCAAGAGCATGCTGACCCAGACCCAGCTGACGATCCCGGTCGCCGATCACCGAATGCAGCTTGGGGTGTGGCAGGGCATCTTTCTGTTCGAGCACCGGGGCGCACGGCACCAGCGCTCGCTGATCCTGACCCTGATCGGCGAATCCGGGTAAGCCCAGCCGACACGGCATCCGGGTCGGCGGCGCACCGCATCCAGGTCTGCGGCGCTCCGCATGCGGGATTGCCGGCGCGACGCTGCGCTCAGCCGACTTGTCCCGCCGGCCATCCGCATCGGCGCCGAGATGATCGAGACGCCTCACCGGAAAGCTTGCCACAGCATCGACCGCGAGCGACAGAGTTGGCACAGGCCGCGCCGATTGTGTCACAATCGCTGCGAACACTGCCCGACAAAACGAGGAGTTTTCCAATGAAGGTCGCCAATGCGGTTGCCGAGATCCTGAAACGCGAGGGGATCGAGTTTCTGATCGGCTACCCGGTCAATCCCATCATCGAAGCGGCGGCCGAAGCCGACATCCGCACGATCATGGTGCGGCAGGAGCGGATCGGGCTGCATATGTGCGACGCAATCGCCAAGGTCACATCCGGCGACAAGATCGGCGTGTTCGCTATGCAGCACGGCCCCGGCACCGAGAACGCGTTTGGAGGCGTCGCACAATCGTGGGGCGATTCCTGCCCGGTCGTCGTGTTGCCGGCCGGCTACGCGCGCAACATCAACCAGGTCCGCCCCAACTTCAACGCCGCGCTCAATTTTCGCCATGTCACCAAGTGGATCGAGCAGGTGACGGTGCCGAGCGCCACCGAAGAGGCGTTGCGCCGCGCCTTTACCCAGGTCAAAAACGGCCGGCCTGGTCCGGTGCTGGTTGAATTCCCGTCCGACCTGTTGCGCGAAGAGATCGCCGGCCCGCTCGACTATCAGAAGACCCCGCGGCTCAAGAGCGGCCCCGATCCGCGGTCGGTGTCGGAGATCGCCGCAGCGCTGGTCGAGGCCCAGCGGCCGGTCATTGTCGCCGGGCAGGGCGTGCACTACGCCAAGGCGTGGCCGCAATTGCAGCAACTGGCTGAACTGCTCGAAGCACCGGTCATGACGACGCTGCCGGGCAAGAGCGCCTTTCCCGAAAATCATCCGCTGGCGCTCGGCTCGGGCGGCATCGGGATCTCGAAGCAATTGCACACTTTTCTGCAGAACAGCGATCTGATCTTTGGCATCGGCTGCAGCTTTACCCGGTCGAGCTTTGCGACGCCGATGCCGAAAGGCAAACGCATCGCCCATGCCACCCTCGACCCGACCGACATCAACAAGGACGTGCCGACCGAACTGGCCGCGGTCGGCGATGCCGGGCTGACCCTCGATGCGCTGCTCGAGGAGGTCAAGGACCGGCTCCACGGCAAGACCCGCGACCGACTGCCGGGTGTCACGAACGGTATCCGCTCGCTTAAGGAAGAGTGGATGGGGCAGTGGATGCCGCGGCTGACCCAGGACACCAAGCCATTGTCGCCCTATCGCGTGATCTGGGAATTGCTGCACACGGTCGACGTCAACAATACGATCATCACCCATGATGCCGGCAGCCCGCGCGACCAGCTGTCGCCGTTCTGGGTCAGCGAAGTGCCGCTTTCCTACATCGGCTGGGGCAAGACCACCCAGCTCGGCTACGGTCTGGGGCTGGCGATGGGCGCCAAATTGGCAAAGCCTGACAAGCTGTGCATCAATGTCTGGGGCGATGCTGCGATCGGCTTTACCGGAATGGATTTCGAGACTGCGGTGCGCGAGCGCATCCCGATCCTGTCGATCCTGATGAATAATTTCTCGATGGCGATCGAATTGAAGGTCATGCCGGTCGCCACCGAGAAATACCGGTCGACCGACATCAGCGGCCATTACGCCGATTTCGCCAAGGCATTGGGCGGCTATGGCGAGCGCGTGACCGAACCCGGCGAGATCCGGGCGGCGATCCGGCGCGGCATCGAAAAGACCAAGGAGGGGACGCCGGCATTGCTCGAATTCATCACCGAAAAAGCCGTCGACGTCTCCCGCTTCGGCTGATCCGACGGCGGTAAGCGCGGCCCTCTTTCCGCCGACGCAGAGAGGGCCGATCGATCTCTTGCCTGCAATCGAGGATTGAGGTGCGGCGTCGGCTGCTCAACGCAGTGAACGCGACTTTATCGCGGAGAAGAGCTCCAGACGGTGGTGGCGCCGACGCTGAGCCCGCGCCGACGCTGCCCTCTCCTGCCCAACCCGCTCGCGGCAAGCAGAATAGCCGTCTCAGACGCCATCCCGTCTCAAACGCCATTCCGCGAATTGGACGCTTCCC
>DATJLK010000237.1:0-4502 GCA_035509615.1 Allostellaceae bacterium
TCAAACGATTTGTGTTCGTTGAAACCGGCGGTCGAACGCGCCTGCCTCGCGGTCGACCTCACGATCGATGCGGCGGGCCGCAAACGGCGCCACCGCTTTATGCGCGCCCTGATGCGCTCGGCGGCACGGCTCACTTATGAGGAGGTCCAGGCGATCCGGGATCGGCACCGCGCCCCCCCCGAAGCGCTGCCGCCATCGCTGATCGAAGCGCTCTACGGTGCTTTCGAAGCACTGGCGCGGGCGCGGGCGGCACGCGGCGCGTTGGAACTCGACCTGCCCGAGGAGCGCGTCGTGCTCGACGCCAAGCGTCGCCCGGTCGGCGTTGTGCCGGCGATACGCCACGACAGCCACCGCCTGATCGAGGAATTCATGATCCTCGCCAATGTCGCGGCGGCCGAGGAGCTTGAAGCCCGGCATCGGCCGTGCATGTACCGCATCCACGATGCGCCGGCGCCGGACAAGGTCGCGGCTTTGCGCGATTTTCTCGACGAAAGCGGTATTCCCGGCCTTGCTTTCGCGAAAGGCCAGGCGCTGAAGCCCGAACTCTTCAATCGGCTGCTGCGCCGCGCCGCCGATGCGCCAGTCGCCCGACTGGTCAACGAACTTGTGCTGCGCTGCCAGGCGCAAGCGGCCTACAGCCCCGACAATATCGGCCATTTCGGGCTGGCATTGCGACGCTACGCCCATTTCACCTCGCCGATCCGGCGCTATGCCGATCTGTTGGTCCACCGCGCCCTGATTGCTGGCGCCAACGCGGCCGGCGGCGATTTCGGCGCCGGCGGGCTACCTCCCGAGACCGGTCACGAGCAAATGGCGGCGATCGGCGCGCATATCTCGGCGACCGAACGGCGCGCCGTCGCGGCCGAGCGGGCGGCGATCGATCGCTATCGCGCCACTCTGCTTGCCGATGCGGTCGGCAGCATGTTCTCGGGTCAGATAACGGGCGTCGCCGATTTCGGTTTGTTCATCACCTTGGCGGAGAGCGGGGCCACCGGTCTCGTCCCGATCGCCAGCTTGCCTGCCGACTATTACGACCGGCGCGAAAAGCCGCCGCATTTGATCGGCCGGCGCTTTGGTCGCGTCTTCGAACTCGGCAGCACGGTCAGGGTGCGCCTGCTGGAGGCGGACGCAATCGGCGGCCGATTGCTGCTCCGCATCGAGGAGGACGGGATCCCGCCGCGCCGCGGGGGCAGCCGCCGGCGTGGTTGATTGCCGGGCTGCAGCCATCTACGATCTCGGATCAGCCGCGGGATTTGGGGCGCGGCTGGGTCCCGGCCGCCGGGATTTTAGGGGTATCGTCGATGTCGATATCTTTGCGACCGCCGGCTGTGTTGGTCGCGGCGAGCCTGATCGCGATCGGCCCCGCTATTTTCGGCTGCGCACAAATGCAACCGATGCCGCTCGATCCGGCCGGGCGGCTCTTCGCCAGCAGTCTTGATCAGATCGACGAGCTCTATGTCGTGCCGGTATCGAACCGGGCGCTGGCGCTCGACGGCGCCGCCCGCTTATCCCGGCTCGATCCCAAACTGCAGGTGACCGAGGTACCGGGACCGCATGATGACACCGAGATTGTCCTGACCGATGGTGAGCGTGAGATCGCGGCTTACCCCAGCCCGGCGGAAGACGATCCGCATCTTTGGGGCGCCATCCTGGGCCGGCTCGAAACCGACGCAAAACGAGCCTCGCCGGTGCTTGCCGCGCATCCCCAGGACGAGATCGACAAAGCCTTGTTTGATGGCATTACCAGCGGGCTCGATCGCTTTTCTCGCTACAACACGCCTGAGGTTGCACGCGATCAGCGCGCCGCTCGCGACGGCTTTGGCGGTATCGGCATTCTGCTTGAGGACGACGCGAACCCCTACCGCATCACCAAAGTCATCCCGGGCAGCTCTGCCGCCGCCGCCGGCATCCGCGTCGGCGACCAGCTCGTCGCGGTCGACGGCGAGCCCACCGCGGGCCGGTCCCAGAACGAGGTGATCCGCCAGCTGCGCGGCGCCGTCTCGAGCACGGTTGCAGTCACCATCGGTCATCCGGGACAGCCTGGGGACCACAGCTATCAATTGCAGCGCACATTGATCGTCTTGCCGACGGTAACGATGACGCGCTCCGACGGGGTTGCCGTCTTTCATATTTCCGGGTTCAACCAGAACACGACCCAGCAACTCGTCGCTGACCTCGACGCGATAAAACGCGAGACGGATCCGCCGCTGCGCGGCATCGTGCTCGATCTGCGCGGCGATCCCGGCGGTCTGCTCGACCAGGCTGTCAGCCTTGCCGACGTGTTTATCGCCAAGGGGGCGATCGTCGCGACGGTCGGCCGCAACCCGGCCAGCCGACAATATTTCGCGGCTTCAGGCGATGCGATCGCACCCCGAGTGCCGATCGTCGTGCTGATCAACGGCGGCTCGGCCTCGGCCTCCGAGATCCTGGCGGCGGCGCTGCAGGATTCGGGCCGGGCGGTTGTCGTCGGCACCGCATCCTATGGCAAAGGCACCGTGCAGACGGTGCTGCGGCTGCCCAACGATGGCGAACTGGTGTTGACCTGGGCCGAACTTGTCGCTCCCGCCGGCTATTCGCTAAACGGTCATGGCGTCGTCCCGACGATCTGCACGAGCGATCTCGGCAACGATCCGCAATCGATCGCGACAGCGCTGCAGCGCGCCACCGAGGTCGCATCAATGGACTACCCACGCGCCTCGCTCGACGAGCGCGGCTGGATCGCACTGCGTCGTTCGTGTCCGCCGCGCCGGGGGGATCGCACGATCGATGCCGCGGTCGCCGCGCGCTTGCTGACCGACCCTGTTCTCTACAGCCAGGCGGTGCATATGATCGAGCCGGCGCCTAACCTTGCGGCAAAGCCGGTCGGCATCGTACCGGCGAGTTCGGAGCGCGCCTTGACAGGGGTGGACGGAACGCTATCTTCGAGCGAGCACTATCCCTGATTGCGGGAAGACACCGCCATGGCCAAGACCAGCACCGTCCTGATCAAACTCGTCAGTAGCGCCGACACCGGGTTTTACTACGTCACCAAGAAAAACCCGCGCAACAAGACCGCCAAACTCGAACTAAAGAAGTTCGATCCAGTGGCACGCAAGCACGTCCTCTTCAAGGAAGCCAAGATCAAATAGGGCGACATCCGCTGCACCGCAGTGGCGGCTGGGCAGCCAACCGGTTTGGCCGCAGCGGCTTAACTCGTCAATTAATGCTTAATCCGAGCGGCGGGTCGTGTCATAGTACTGCGATCGACAGAAACGATCGGAGGCCGCCGTGACAAAATACCTGCTTGTAAGCTTTAAGACCTGTCCGTGGGTGCAGCGCTCAGCGATTGTGCTGCGCGAAAAGAACACGGAATTCGAGATGCGCCACATCGAACCCGACAATCGTCCCGACTGGTTCCTTGCGATCTCGCCGCACAAGAAGGTTCCGGTGCTGCGCATTGACGACAAGGTGTCATTGTTCGAGTCGAACGCGATCAACGAGTATCTCGACGAGACCATTGCACCGCAGCTGCATCCCGCCGACCCGATCGAGCGCGCGATCAATCGCGCGTGGACCGATTATGTGCCGACTTTCGCGAGTGCGGTGACCGCTACCGCCTATGCCGACACCGAAGCCGATTACAACAAAGCGGCGGACGGTATTCCGGTACCGTTCGAGCGGCTCGAAAAAGCGCTCGAGAGACAGGGCAGCGGGCCGTTCTTCAACGGCGCGAAATATTCGCTGGTCGACGCCGCCTATGCGCCGTTTCTGCAGCGCTATTTGTTCCTCGACCGGGTCAGGAAACTCGGCCACATCGAAAATTATCCGCGTCTCAAAGCCTGGAGTGAGGCGCTGATGCAGCGGCCGTCGACGCATTCGTTCCCGGCTGCCGAATTCGAGGCGATGTATCGCGACGGTCTGCGGCGTCGCAACAAGTGGGTGTCGCGCTTTGTCGAGCCGGCCCGCCAGGCTGCCGAATAAAACGCCCGTTTTTTGCTGTTTTTTTTTGGCGCCGGTGGTTCGCTGCCGGCGCCTTTTCTTTTGGGACACTGGGTCGATCGGTCAGGTGAAGACGGAACGGCGGGACGGCGCCGATCCTACCCGATGCCATGTGGTTGATCCGACCGCGCAAAAACCATGACCCGGGCCGCGACGTGGTGAACGGGTTGCGGTCAGCCGATGCTTGCGCCGGACTCGCGGCGCTCTCAATTGATGAAACCGGAACAGAGAAACGGCGCTCAAGCCGACCTGCAATTCTTCAAGCCAACCTGCATTATCCGAACGTTGGCCAGATGGACGCCAATGCAGATGGGCGCCAATGCAGTCATTGGCCGGCGCTGCGAAACACAAGTCTACCTCCAGGGAGTGCTCGAGGTTCTCCGCCATGGCACGGCGGTGCTGGTCGAACCGCAGTCACCGGCGGCAGCCATCATCCTGTTTGTTGACTTAATATACTGTTTAGTTTGGCAGGAAGTGCGGGATTTGAAGCGCTTCCCGCCCGTTGCGGCAACCACTCGATCGCG
>DATJLK010000238.1:0-3628 GCA_035509615.1 Allostellaceae bacterium
GGGCGCCGGCGCCGAGCACGACCAGCAGGACGATGGCGGCTGTCGCAATCCTCGTCATCATCCCCTCGTTGCCGGCCGGATAGAGCCCCTGATTGAATGAGCCGGCCCTGGATTGGACCAATCCCACCGGCAAGGCTGTCGCGACCCGATCACAAGCGTCCGATCACAGGCGCCCGGTCACAGGCGGAAGAACAGACCATGCCGGTCGACGCGCCGGCAATGCTACCGAGCCACCCCGGAGGGCTGCCCGATTTGATTGAGGACGGACGGCGGTGCCGGCTGATGACCGATATCAAATGCTTTTTCTTGGCGACCGTAGCAGAGACGCGACGGGTTTCTTCACACCGATGCATTGTACCGGGAGATGAACTCGCCAGCTCGACGCCGATACACTCCCTCGTTGTATCGGTACTCTCCGATATAGTGGAGGAATGCGTATTCTCCGGGCGGCAAATGCGGCTCGAAAGTGGCGTAGCGAGGAAACGGCAGAACCGCCGCGCCCGGGGCGTTGGCCAGCATGTAGTTCGACCCGATTTGCTCGCTTCCCCATTTTTGATGCCACATGTGCGTGCCGATCAGATCAGTCATCTGCGTCGAGAACCATTCCAGCTCATCCAGGGAGAAGGCGCCGCGGGCAAAGCCGCCAAACCCGGAGGAGGCGTGCACATAGGATTTGCGCGCCGCGTCCGGCAGTCGATCGAGCGCCGCCTCTGCCGCGACGCAGATCGTCGGCTCCGTCCAACCGTAGGATTCGATCCAGCCCTGAACCATCCGGGCGGTCTGCGGTGCCGGCAACACCGTCCGACCCGAGCCGGTCCCGAGAAGAAAGGATCGGTTGGCTCGCCAGCATTCGACTACTTCCGGGATCGTGTCGGAAACCAGGGTATCGGCATCGACCTGGATCACGTAGCTTGCCTGGGTGAGATCGACGATCTTGACGAGCCGTTCCCAAGTGCCGCCGCGCGGGCAATGCCCGGTCGACAGGGCGCAAAAGTCGATAATCTCTATCCCGGGAATGTGGTGGCGAAGGAGTGCAAGATCATCTTCGGTGAGCGAATTGCGGTCGATCGTGCCACGCTCGTTGATGACGGCCACCCGGCCCTGGCCGATCCCGGCGTAAAGCGATTTGATCGCCAGCAAATAGGCAAGCAGGTCGCGGCGAGGCAGCATGCTGAGATACAGCGGGGTGTCGCCCCGGACCTGGAGCGGGCGGGTATCCAGAATTCCTCTGGCCGTCCGCTCAAAGGAACGCTCCGCAACAGATCGCCGCAGCCGCGTTGCGGCACGGGCCGGCAACGTCGCTAACCCATCCATTCCTGCCTCCGGGGGGCGGCAACCCGGAGCGTTGCCGCGCCTTTGCCAATCAAACCGACATCCTCCGGCTTCCCGGATGCCTCGTGGATGATCTTGCGTCACGCCAAGGTGCTGCGGCAACGAAATTCAAGCTTAACCTGACAGGGGCCGCAACGGTGCGAAACTTTGCCCGAGCACTCGCGTCAACGCCGCTGCATTTGAGCCGCGTGCGCCAGGAGGGATGCGCGAGCACCTCGGTCCGACCGACCGCGACAGTTGCGGCCGCCCTCGTTCTGCTGACGATCGTGCGGCTGGCGCTCGCCGCTTCGCTGCCACTGGCGCCTGACGAAGCTTATTACTGGGTTTGGTCGCGCGCATTGGCCGCCGGCTATTTCGATCATCCACCGATGGTGGCGCTGTGGATCCGCGCCGGCACGTGGGTTGTCGGCGACACCGTGCTCGGCGTCCGGCTGCTCGGGCCGCTTTCCGCCGCACTCGGTTCTCTCGCGTTGTGGGATGCGGCCAATCGCCTGCTGCCGGGCGGCAACGCCGGGCTGATTGCAGTCCTGCTGGTGAACGCAACGGTTCTGGTTGGCGCCGGTGCGATCCTCGCCACCCCCGATTCACCGCTGCTGTTCTTCTGGATGCTCGGTCTGTGGGCGATGGCGCGGATCATTGCCGGCGGTTCGGGCGCCTGGTGGTTGGCGGCCGGTCTGTTTGTCGGTCTCGCGGTTGCCAGCAAATATACCGCCGTGCTGTTGGGGCTCGGCATCGCGATGTGGCTGCTGGTGGCCGGCCGGGCATGGTTGCGCCGGCCGGCGCCCTATGCCGGCGCGGCGCTGGCATTGGCGACCGTCGCCCCGGTGCTGTGGTGGAATGCGACGCATGGCTGGGCCAGCTTCTTGCGCCAGGGCGGTCGAGTGGGCGCGTGGACGCCGGAGCGAGCGCCGCAATACCTGGCCGAACTCCTCGGCGGCCAGATGGCGCTCGCCACACCGCTGATTTTTCTGCTGCTGATCGCCGGCATCGCCCTGGCCGTCCGCTCTGCCTGGCACAGCCGCGATCCCGGCTGGTCTCTGCTGGCGTTTCTCACCATGATCCCGGCGCTCGTCTTTGTGCAACATGCGTTCGGTGATCGGGTGCAGGCGAATTGGCCGGCTATCGTCTATCCCGCAGCCGCCGTGGCCGCGGCGGGGCTGAATGGGCGGTTCTGGCAGCGACTGCTGTTCCCGGCGATTGCACTGGGTCTGTTGATGACTGCGGCGGTCTATGTGCAGGCGGCGTTCGCGCCGCTGTCGCTGCCCGCCAAGCGCGACCCGATCGCGCTGCAGACGAGCGGATGGAAGGATCTCGCCGCCGCGGTCGACCTCGCTCGTCGCCGCAGTGGTGCAGGGTTTGTCGCTGCCGACAATTACGGCGTTGCCGCCGAATTGGCCTGGACGCTGCCGCGAAACATACCGGTGATCGCGGTCGGGCCGCGCTGGTCGAGCTTCAATTTGCCGGCGGCCGAGTTCGACGGTATCCCCGGGCTTCTGGTCGAACCGGCGGGTCGCGCCGCCCCGGCCTGGAGCGCGGCGCGACCGATCGGGATCGCGGTCCGCAAACAAAAAGGCGTCGTCATCCGCCGCTACCGGCTCTATCGTGCGGTTCCTGATCACGCGCCGAGTGCCGCCGTTTTGCCGCGCCGGGCAATCGATTGACCGGCGATCGACCTCCACGGATTCGGAGCGGCCGCGCCATTTCCTGGCGCTGGCCTGTGCCGCCAATTATATCTGACGGCTGAGCGGCGGTTTCATGGCCGCTGCCACGACACGACGAGGTTGGGTGATGAAAATCAGCTTTACCGAGCCCGAACTGCCGCGCGCCGGCGCTGCCGCAGCCGGGATTTGGGAGGAACGGGTGATGACCCCCGCCGCGCGCCGGCTCGATGAGGCGACCGATGGGGCGATCACGCGCGCCCTCGCCGGCGCGGCCCGGTTCAGCGGCAAGAAAGGGCAGCTGTTGCCGATCGTAGCCCCGGCGAAACTGCCACTCAGCCGCATCGTCCTCGCCGGTCTCGGCAAGCCCGACAAGGCTACGTCCCGGGTCTTTGAGGAAGTGGGCGGGGTGCTGGCGGCGCATCTCGACAGCGCTGGTGAAACCGAGGCGACCATCGCCGCCGACATCGGCGGCGGGGTGCCGATTGGCCTCGATGAGGCGGCGGCGGCGATGGCACTGGGGGCGCAGCTTCGCACCTACCGCTTTGATCGCTACAAGACCAGGCAAAAGCCGGAACAAAAGCCTGCCCTGGCGCAGCTGACGATCGCCACGGACCGGGCGGATGCGGCGCACAGCG
>DATJLK010000239.1:0-2638 GCA_035509615.1 Allostellaceae bacterium
CAAAAATGGGGAAGCGAGCAAATCGGGTCGAACTACATGCTGGCCAACGCCCCGGGCGCGGCGGTTCTGCCGTTTCCTCGCTACGCCACTTTCGAGCCGCATTTGCCGCCCGGAGAGCACGCATTCCTCCACTATATCGGAGAGTACCGATACAACGGGGGAGTGTATCGGCGTCGAGCTGGCGAGTTCATCTCCCGGTACAGTGCCTCGGTGTAAGGAAACCCGTTGCGTCTCCGCTGTGGTCGGCAAGAAAAAGCATTTGATATCGGTCATCAGCCGGCACCGCCGCCCGTCCTAATCAAATCGGGCAGCCCTCCGGGGTGGCTCGGTAGCATTGCCGGCGCATCGACCGGCATGGTCTGTTCTTCCGCCTGTGACCGGGCGCCTGTGATCGGACGCCTGTGATCGGGTCGCGACAGCCTTGCCGGTGGGATTGGGTCCAGTCCGGGGCCGGCTCATTCAATCAGGGGCTCTATCCGGCCGGCAACGAGGGGATGATGACGAGGATTGCGACAGCCGCCATCGTCCTGCTGGTCGTGCTCGGCGCCGGCGCCCGCGCCGACGACAAGCCCCAAAATGCGCTGCCGCCGCGCGTCGTGACCCACCACACGATCACCCTGAACAATCATCGCATCGATTACAATGCGATTGCCGAGGCGTTGCCGCTGACCGACGCCAAGGGAACGACGACGGCCGAGATCTTTACAGTTTCCTATATCGCCGCACCGGCGGCAGCGACGCCGCGGCCGGTCAGCTTTGTCTTCAATGGCGGCCCGGGTGCTGCCTCGGTCTTTTTGGATCTCGGTGCGCTCGGGCCCAAGATCATGCAAACTCCGGCAGACGGTGATGTCCCGCGCCCGCCGGTGCGCGTCATCGACAACCCGTCAAGTTGGCTGCTATTTACCGACCTCGTCTTTATCGATCCGGTCGGTACCGGGTATAGCCGCGGCACGGGCGATGAAAAAAATCCTGATCAGCGGTTCTGGGACGTCGACCACGACCTCTCGTCGCTCGACGCGGTCGTTCGGCTGTGGCTGACCCGGCATCAGCGCTGGGATTCGCCGATCTATCTGGTCGGCGAGAGCTATGGCGGATTTCGCGCAGCGGCAATGGCCGAGCGTCTGCCGCACGATGCCGATGTCACCGTCAGCGGGCTCGTGTTGATCTCGCCCGCGCTCGATTTATCGATCCTGCATCCGAGCGAGCGCGACCTGCTCGCTTCGGCGTTTTATCTGCCGACCTATGCCGCCACCGCCGCCGCACTCGGCGTGACGCCTCCCGGTACCGATGTTGGCGCCGTCGAGCGGTTTGCCCTGTCCGACTATCTGGTCGGGCTTGCCGGCCTCCCCGGCCGGCCGACGGCAGACGACCCGTTTGTCACCCGGGTTGCCGGCATGATCGGGTTGCCGGCGGAATTTGTCGCAGGCCATCGGGCGCGGGTGTCGAACCATCGGTTTGCGCATGAGATCCTGCGTCCGCGCGGCGAGGAGGTGAGCCTGTACGATGGGACGATCGCGCGGCCCGCACCCACCGATCAGCACGACTATGCCGGCGACCCGCTGCTGCAGCCAATCGCGGCCGATTTCGGGACGGCATTCAACGCCTACGTGTCCGATACGCTCGACTACCACACTGATCGGCCGTACGAGGTCTTGTCGGCGGGTGTCGTCCGGCATTGGGACTGGCAAGGCGAGCAGCATGAAGGCGGTCCGGGCCTGGCATTGAGTTCGCTCGAAGCGGCGCTGCTGACCCATCCCGGAACCAAAGTGCTGATCGTCAACGGCCGCTATGATCTGGTCACGCCGTATCTATCGTCGCGCTGGTTTATCGACCAGCTGCAGGTGCCAGCCGCGGTTCGCGCCAATGTGCAGGTGAAAGTCTACCCCGGCGGACATATGGTCTATCTGCGTCCGGTATCGCGTGCCGCCCTCGCCGCAGATGCGTCCCGCCTCTACGGAATGCCCGGTGCTGCCCCGTCACAATGACCGCCGACGCCATCACGACCATTCGCGCCGCCAGAGCGAGCCTGAGCCACGACATCACGAACGCGTGCTGCTGCGGGTGTGCGGGCTCGCGGCGGTGACCGCCTTGTTCGAACGCGACCCGGGGCGTGTCGAGCGGCTGTTTTTTGAACCCGGGTTGCGTGGTGTTGCCGACGGCTTTTGTGCGATCCTGGCCCGCGCCCGCAAACCCTATCGCGAAGTCGAAGCGGCCGAACTGGCGCGCATCGCCGGCACGGTGTTGCATGGCGGCATTGCCGCCATCACCCAACCGCGGCCGCTCGCCGCGTTCGATCGGTCGCAGGTGCGGGGGTGGGCGCGTGACGGCAAGCCGATCCTGGCGCTCGACGGCATCGGCAATCCGCATAACCTCGGGGCCATCGTGCGCACCGCCGCGTTCTTTGGCGTCGAGCGCGTCATACTCGCCGCGCGGCCGCAGCAGGCGCTGCCCTCAAATGCAAGCTATCGGGTCGCCGAGGGCGGGTTTGAGCATTTGACGATCTACCGCGCATCGCTGCCCGATGCGCTGCGCGATCTCGGCGAGGCTTACTGCATCATCGCAGCGGCACCCGGTCGCGGCCGGGATCTCGCACCGGTCACCAAGGAAAAGCCGCCGGCGATCGTCCTCGGCAACGAGG
>DATJLK010000240.1:0-7583 GCA_035509615.1 Allostellaceae bacterium
GTGGCGGGGCCGCCGGCAACTGCGCCAGATCGTCCGCCCATGCGGCAGTCCCGCCAAGGCTCAGCAGCGCCCACGTAAACGCAGCGCGCGAGATGGTGCCCTTCTTGCTCTTCTTCATCTGGAGAGAACCCCTCAATGATCGCTTCCCGCCGAGGCAAACCTGCTCGATCACGATGGGCGCCCCGCTCGCGACCTCCTGCCCGAACGCAAGCACCGTACCAACCCCGACCTGACCCCTCAGGACCGGCCCACGCCGCGCGCCGAACTGAGTAGTTGTGCGCGAGCCGCCTTGATCACCTTCTGCTATCGCCCGAAGAGACCTGTCAAGCCGCTTCTATGGCTTTGGCTTGGTTGACTATTTTATAGGCAAAGTGGACGTTCTATGAGCGGTCCAACCGGAATTGGCCGTCATTTTTTCGCCAATTCCGATGGCGGCATCCGGTTTCCTGGAGAGGTCAGTCAGCAAATTGAACGGGGAAACCGGTCACGATTCGGCGTTCAACCCCGACCGATATACGGCATCTTTGTTGCCATCACCGTCATGAATTGGACATTCGCCTCGAGCGGCAATGTGGCCATATAGACGACGCCGCGGGCGACATGTTCGACATCGATCCGCGGCTCGGCCTCAACCCGCCCGGTCGGCTGCAGCCGACCGCGCGCCGTGTCCTCGTTACGGGTGGTCGCGGCGTTGCCGATGTCGATCTGGCCACAGGCAATATTGTAGTCGCGCCCGTCGAGCGACAAAGAGCGGGTCAGCCCGGTCAGAGCGTGCTTGGTCGCGACATAAGGCGTCGAATGGCGGCGCGGCACATGGGCCGAGACCGAGCCGTTATTGATAATGCGGCCGCCCTGTGGCTGCTGCGCTTTCATCATGCGAAAGGCATGCTGCGCGCACAGAAACGAGCCGGTCAGGTTGACGGCGACGACATTTGACCATTGCTCGTAGGTCAGGTCTTCGAACGCGACACCACGCGTGCTGATGCCAGCATTGTTGAACAACAGATCGATGCGACCGTAGCTCTCTTTTACTTTATCGAACAGTGCCGCGATCTGAGCCGGGTCGGAGACGTCGGTCGGCACCACCAGGGTGTGCGAGGCCCCGTCCGCACCGCGAGAAGCGGCACCCGAGGCAGGCTTGGCGAGGCCGGCGGTTTCCTCGAGCATCTCGCGTCGGCGCCCGGCCAGCACCACCGCGAACCCGGCCTCGACCAAGGCCAGCGCCGATGCCCTCCCGATCCCGCTGCCCGCTCCGGTGATGACGGCGATTTTGCCCGGCGTTTCCATCATTCTTCTCCCTTCGCGTTCACAATTTCTGCGGTATCAGCTTGCGACTCGGCGCGACGAGTTCGTCTTGCGCTGCGATCAGGGCGAGTTCGCCACCGCCCGCCGCTATTGTGGCTTCGACGACACCCCAGATCGCAGCGACGGCCAATGCCAGCGCCTCCGGCACCGGCCTTCCTTTGAGCAACCAGCCGAGAAACAATGCCGCCACGGCATCGCCGCACCCGCTCGCCTCGATCGCCAGGCGCGGCGTTTCGACCACCCAAGCCGCCGCCGGGACCGCGGCGAGCACGGCGAGACGGTCGGAAGCGGGTTCGAGGCTGGTCGCCAGGACGATGCCGGGTCCCTGTCGCCGCAGGGCCGCAGCCGCCTGCGCTGCGTCGGTGAGCTTTTCGATACGGGTGCCGGTCAGCCATTCGAGTTCGAAGCGATTGGGTGTGACGATGTCGGCTGCGACGAGCGCCTGATCGCGGTACCATTCCCGAACACCACTTGGCACATACCATCCCGGGCCGAAATCGCCCATCACCGGGTCGCAGCAAAACAGCGCGCTCGGATTGGCGTCTTTGACGCGGCTGACGATGTCGAGCAATACCGGACCGGTTTTCGGCTCACCCAGATAACCCGACAGCACCGCGTCGCACCGCGGCAACACGCCCAATTCGGCGATACCGTCAAACAGGGAAGCAATAATGCGTGTCGGCACCGCGTCGCCGCGCCATTTCCCGTAGCCGGTATGGTTTGAGAATGCCACCGTGTTCAGCGACCAGGTTTCGATCCCGAGCCGCTGCAATGGGAAAAGTGCTGCGCAGTTGCCAACATTGCCGCAGGCAACCCAGGATTGGATCGAGAGAACGGTTGTCATTGCAGTGCAGATTTTCGCTTTTTCCAAAGCGAATCAATAAGCCAATGCCTTGTGACGCCCAAGGCCAAGGGTTCGCGCGGCCGATGTCGGCTTGGCAAAGGCAATCTCGGTCAGGCCTTCAGATAGCCGTTGGCGGCATACCAGGCGACCGCGTCTGCGATCGCCTCACATCCGGGCCGCGGGCGATTGCCTAATTCACGTTCGGCTTTGGCGGACGAGAAATACATCTGTTTGCGCGACATGCGCACACCATCGAGCGTCGTAAACGGCTCGCGACCGGTGAACCGGGCCACCGTCATGCCGACCGCCGCGGCGGTGAAGGCAGCCGAATAGGGTATTTTGAGGCGCGGCGGCCGCTTGCCGGCAGCATGCGCGACATGCCTCAGTATATCGGCAAGCGGCATGTCTTCACCGCCGAGAATATAGCGCTCGCCGATCCTGCCGTTCTCGGCCGCCAGCAACTCGCCGGCGGCGACATCCTCGACGTGCACGATATTGAGCCCGGTGTCGACATAACCCGGCATGTGACCTTTTGCAGCTTCAAGAATGAGCCGTCCCGTCGGCGTCGGCTTCACATCACCGGGGCCGATCGGTGTCGACGGGTTGACGATGACGGCCGGCAGCCCGTGTTCGGCAACCATCTGGCGCACCACTTCCTCGGCGAGGAATTTCGAACGCTTGTAGGGCCCGATCATGTCATCGAGCCGGCTCGGCGTGTCTTCGTCGGCCGACCCGCCGGGAACGAGACCTAGCGTGGCAACACTGCTCGTATAAACGATGCGCTCGACGCCGGCGGCAAGCGCCGCCTGCATCAGTTCGCGGGTACCGTCGACATTGGCGCGGTACATCACCGCCGGATCAGGCACCCACAGCCGGTAGTCGGCGGCGACATGAAACAGATATCGGCATCCTGCCACGGCGCGAGCGAGCGAGGCGCCGTCTTCTAGAGCGCCAAGCGCGATTTCGACCGGCAGGTCGGCAAGGTTGCGTCGGTCGCTGGTGGGGCGTACCAAAACGCGAACCCGATGACCGGCATGCAGCAGAGCCCGCGCGACCGCCGAGCCGACAAACCCGGTCGCGCCAGTGACGAGGCTCAATCCGGGGGAAAGCGTCATTCCCGCTCCGATCTGGTACGGATCACATTTGCCGCCAGCGGCTTCGGTCAGCGCAGGGCATCGAGCCGATGCTGCACCAGGGCGCGCTGCGGGTCGTCGGGCGGCAGTTCGGCAACGAGCTTTGTCCAATAGGATGCGGCGCGGAAGCGGTCGCCATTCTGGACGGCGGCGAGCCCGAGATACCACAGGGCGTCCGGCTGATGGGCATCGAGCGCGTTTATCTGGCTCACGACCGCGATGAATTCGGGGGTCAGCTTGTCGTCTTTGAGGCCGTCGGCGAGCGCGTTCAAATACGCCTCCAGCAGCGGCAGATTGGCGGGAAAGGCGGTGTTTGCTTGCTTCAATGCAGCGAGCGCATCGCCGGCGCGGCCCTCGCCTTGGAGGCTGCGCGCGCGTTCGATCCACCCCTGCACATTGCTCGGCGAGGCCATGGGCGGCCCAGCCGCAACCGAAGCAGCAGTGTCTGCGGTCGCCACGGCGGGCGTTCCAGTCGCCACGGCCGCGTGGGCGCGCGCCGATTGCGCCTTATCGGGTTCGCCGAGGACGTCATAGGCGCGTGCCAGTCGTTCCCACCCCGCCCTGTCGTCGGGATGCTGTTCGAGCCGCTGTGCCAGACGTTCGACCATGCCGCGGATCATGTCCTGGCGCTGCTCGGGCGTCATCGATTGGGCCGCCGCGACGTCCTGTGCCGTCGGACCCGGGGTCGTCGCCGAGGCGGCCGCTGCGGCTGATGCAGCGGATGCCGGCGCGGACGGTATCGATAGCATCGCCGCGTCATTTGGCGACAGCTCGGCAAGCCGGTCGGCGACAGTCTCGCGCCACGGCGCATCGGCCGGCGCCGAAGCGAGCAGGGCCCGGAATTTCTGCCTTGCAGCAACGGGGTCACCCTGCTGCAGGGCGGCTTCAGCGGCGTAATAGCGCGAGCGCGGATCGTCCGGGGCCTTGCTGAATTCGGCGGCAGCGGCCGGCGTCACCGTTCCTTGGGCCGCGAGCACCAGGACCTCGCCATACTCGGCGTGCAAACTGGCATTGTCCGGCGCCAGCGTGATCGCATGCGTATAGGCGTTGCGCGCTTCCGGAAAACGGCCGAGCGAGGCCAGGGTGCGGCCGAGCAGAGTCCAGCCTTTCAGATCATCCGGCACCTTTTGCAGATGCGCCTTGATCTGATCGACGGCCGAACTGAGTTCGGCGGTGGTGTGCGGGTCATCACCGGCGCTGCCGCCCGCGGTCTGTTCGATTGCGGCCGGGGTGCCAAACAAAAAATAGACCGCCATCGCAGCTGCCGGGAGCAAACCGGCGATCGCGACCACGGCGCCAAATCGCCATGACATCTCCGACCCGCGGCGCGCCTGCACCGCGGTTTGCTCCGGTTCACGATCGGCCATGGCGAGCAATCTGCGGGTGATCTCGGTGCGGGAGGCCTCGGCTTCTTCCGCGGTCAGCCGGCCTTCGGCAAGCTCCTGATCGAGGCCGGCGAGTTGGCGACGAAACAGCGCCGCGATCGGCTCCTCATCTTCGTGGCCGGGCCGCGGCCGCATCATCGGACCCAGTAGCCCGGCCAGGACGACGACGGTCAATAGGCCGACGACGATCAGGAACCAGATCATGGCAGGAACCAGATCATGGCAGGAACCAGATCATGCGTTGTCGCCCAGGAGCGCCGCGGCGCGCGCGCTCTCCTCAGAGGTCAGCCGGGTCGGAGCCGGTTCGAGCCCGCGCCGGCGCGCGCGAACGACCAGCACGGTGCCGGTCCCGACAACGAGGAAGGGCGGCCCGAGCCACAACAGCCAAGTCAACGGTTCGAACGGCGGATCGAGCAAGACAAAGACGCCGTAGCGCGCGACAATGTAATTCAGCACCTGCTGATCGGTGTCGCCGGCGACCAGCCGCTGGCGCACCAAAAGCCGCAAATCATGAGCGAGCGGCGCGCTCGATTCGTCGATCGACTCGTTCTGGCACACCAGACAGCGCAATTCCTGGCTGATGGCGCGGGCGCGGGCTTCGAGCGCGGGGTCGGCGAGGCGCTCCGACGGCTCTACCGCCCACACCGCCGGCGCGCCAATCACAAACAGCAATGCCGCCGTCAACAGCAGCCGCCGGATCATGCCGAACCGGCCGGCCGAGCGGCGGTTCCCGGCGCCGCGCGAGTCGCCGCCACGCGCATTCGCGATCGCCGGTCGCTGAGCGAGACGACACCGCCCAATGCCGCCAGCACCGCACCAAACCAGACCCACGGCACTAGCGGATTGTAGTAGGCGCGCAACACCCAGCCGCCTTGGCCATCGCCGTCACCTAGCGCCAGATAGAGATCGCCAAAACCATTGGTCGTGATCGAAGTGTTGGTCGTCGAACTGCCAGCGATCGGGTAAAACCGCCTCTCGGGATGGACGATAAAAGGTGCGGCACCGGGGCGTTCGACGACGATGTCGGCGCGCTCGAACTGATAGTTTTCGGCCCGGCCGTCGGTGACCCCGACAAAATGCAGGGTGCGGCCGGCAATCTGAACATCATCGCCGGGATGCACTGTCTCGATCTGCTCGCTGCGCCACGCGGTTGACACGGTGATGCCGGCGATCAGCACGCCGACCCCGAAATGGGCGATTGCATAACCCCAGGTGCCGCGCGGCAAATGGCGCAGCCGACGCAGCACGGTGACGGGCGGCAATTTGCCGAGGCTAATGCGGTCGGCGAGATCGGCCAATACGCCGAGGGTTGCCCAGACGGCGAGCGCGATGCCGCCGAGTGCGGCAAGCGAGGCGCGGCGATCGAAATAGAATACGATCAGCGGCGCCGCGGCCGCCCCGATCAGCGCAGGCAGCAATCGACGCACGGCGCTCACAAGATTGCCATGCCGCCAGGCGAGCACCGGCCCGATTGCCATCGCGATCAGGCCGGGAACGACAATCGGGACAAAGGTGGCGTCGAAATACTGGGGCCCGACCGACAGCTTGACACCGCTCCACACCTCGGCAAACAACGGGTAGAAGGTGCCGAGAAAGACCGTCGCCATGCCCCCGGCGAGCAGCAAATTGTTGAACACAAGGGCGCCCTCGCGGCTGATCGGCGCGAACGGGTTGCCGACGGCGAGGCTTGGCGCGCGCCAGGCGTAGAGAATAAGCCCGCCGCCGATCACCACCGCGATCAGGATCAGGATAAAAACCCCGCGGGTTGGGTCGAGGGCAAAGGAGTGAACCGAAGTCAACACCCCGGAACGTACGAGGAAAGTGCCGATCAGGCTCATGCCAAAAGTCATGATCGCGAGCAGCAAGGTCCAGCGCTGCAATGTCTCGCGCTTTTCGACCACGGCGGCCGAATGCAGTAGCGCGGTACCGAGCAGCCACGGCATGAACGAGGCGTTCTCGACCGGGTCCCACGCCCACCATCCACCCCAACCGAGTACGTAATAGGCCCACCAACTGCCCATCGCAACGCCGATGGTCAGTCCGCACCACGCGGTCAGCGCCCAGGGTCGTACCCAACGCGCCCAGACCGCGTCGACCCGGCCCTCGATCAATGCCGCGATCGCAAACGAATAGCAGATCGAGAACCCGACATAGCCGAAATAGAGGAATGGCGGATGAAAGGCGAGACCCGGGTCCTGCAGCAGCGGGTTGAGGCCGCGACCTTGGGCCGGCACCGGAAACAGGCGGGCAAACGGGTTCGAGGTCGCGATGATGAAGACGAGTGTGCCAAAACCGAGCAACCCCTGGATCGCCAGGGTACGGGCCCGCAGACCGGCCGGCAGACCCCGGCCGAAAAACGCTACGAGGCCGCCAAACAGCGCCAGCATAAAGACCCACAACATCATCGAGCCTTCATGACTGCCCCAGGCGCCGGTGACCTTGTAGAGCATTGGTTTCGTGGTGCTCGAATTCTCAAAGACGTTGAGCACCGAAAAGTCGGAGACGATGTGCGCGTGGATGAAGATGGCGAACGCCGACGCGATCAGGCCAAGCTGCAGTAGTGCTGCCGGTCGGGCGGTGTCCATCAGGGCTCGGCTCTTCGCCGCCGCGCCGACGAGCGGCACCGTCCCTTGCACCGCCGCTACCAACAGGGCCAGGATAAGGACGAACTGGCCGATTTCCACCAGCATCGCGCCACCTCCTCGGCTGCGCCAAAACTTCCTGCGCCAAAATACCCGTCAACCGCGAGTCATCCGCAAACGCCCGGATATTTCCCGGTCATCCCGAAATACGCCTTCCTCGGCCATGTCAGGACAAGTGAGAGCATTCACCAATGCGCCGCGCCCGCCCGGCAGGCTTCCCGGTTGCGACCCAATATGCCCGAGATAGAGGGTCTGATCATGGCGGGCATATCGC
>DATJLK010000241.1:0-28060 GCA_035509615.1 Allostellaceae bacterium
CCATCACCCGGCGTACATTGTCGAACATGAGGCGGCACTGCGCGTCGAGATCGGGCGGAACCTGGCCCGACTGCGGATCGGTCCCGGAGATGGCGCCGGTTACGACAAATGGCCCACGCCGGCTGGCGCTGGGGATTGGATTGACATGTTTAGCCCCCGCGACATCGATGCTTCGCCGCTTTTCCATAGCTCGCCCCTATCTCCTCCATCGACAGTCGGTGCCGATCATGCGCACCCTTCGCGGCGGTTCGGGTATCATTCCAGCACTCTTCCGTGACAGGAGCGCCGATGCTGAACGAGGACCATCGCCGTTTTCTGGCGAGCCGCCGGGTGGGCCATCTGGCAACCGCCGACGCCGGCGGTATGCCGCATGTCGTGCCGGTGTGCTTTGCAATCATTGAAAATCAAGCCTACATCACGATCGACCAAAAGCCAAAGGGCGACCCTCGCTCGCTAAAGCGGCTGCGCAACATCGCTGAAAACCCGGCGACGGCACTGGTTGCCGACCGCTATGACGAGGACTGGAACCGACTCGGCTGGGTCATGCTGCGTGGCCGCGCCGAGATCCTTGACGGTGGGGCTGAACACGACACCGCACAGGAGCTGTTGCGCGCGCGCTACCCGCAATACCGGCGGATGCGGCTCGCCGAACTGCCGGTCATCGCGATCCGCATCGATCGCGTCGCGAGCTGGGGCGATCTGACGCCCGTGCAATGACCGGCGCGTGGTAAGCGCGGCAGGATGAAACGGAGCGGGATGTTTCTTCCGGTCCGCTTGCCTCTATGCGCCGGGGCTCGCCGGGTCTCCCGCGGATCAGTCCCGGGGTGGTGGCGTCGCTTGGCGCCGATCACGCCCATAGCCGTTTCGAGGCAATTGCCGCACCTTCGGCCATCGCCGCCAGCTTTTTGAACGAGATGTCGGGATCGAGCTTGCCATAGCCGGCGAAAGTCCCGAACCCGCAATCGGTTCCGGCGATGACCCGCTCGCGGCCGACAATGTCGGCAAAGCGGCAGATCCGCTCGGCGACCAGTTGCGGATGCTCGACATAATTGGTCGAAGTGTCAATGACGCCGGGGATCAGGATCTTGTCATCGGGCAGCCTGGTCTCCTGCCAGACGGTCCATTCATGGGCATGGCGCGGATTGGCTGCCTCGACCACCATTGCCTGTGGTTTCGCTTTGACCAGGATCGGTGCCACCTTGGCAAACGCGATGTCGTGGTCGTGCGGCCCCTCATAATTGCCCCAGCAGATATGGATGCGGGCGCGATCGGCCGGCACATTCTGTAGCGCGTGATTCAGGACTTCGACATGGAACTCGGCGCGCTTCAGAAATTCGGCTTCACCGAGATCTTGAAAGCTGGTGTGACGCGCCATCGCCAGATCCGGACAATCGAGCTGCAGAACAAACCCGGCACCAGCTATGGCCTCATATTCCTCCCGCATCGCCGCGGCAACGGCTTCGACATAAGCCTCGTGCGAGGGATAATAGGAATTGGTCTGAAAGACCGGGATAAGACCGGGCGAGGCTGCGGTCATGAAGCCTTCTGTCACCGCGACCTCTGCCAGTGCCGCGCGCAGATTAGCAATGTCCTGATGGAGAGGTTCACGATCGCGCCACGCGATCGGGCCGACGCAGATCGCCCGGCGGGCGGTGTTGCCGCCGGTCATGCGCTCGTAAGCGGCGACAAAATTCGGATGGTCGCGAGTATCGAGCCGCGGCTTCGCTGGCTGGTGCCCGGCAAAGCCGGTCAGCCGATCGGCGATATACGTGGAATAGCCGGGCTTCGACATCTCGCCGTCATTGACGACGTCGACGCCGACCGCAGCCTGACGCCGAACGATATCGACGACCGCTCGCCGCACCAGCCGGTCGAGTTCGCCAGGGTCGTATGCCTCGCCTTGATCCTTGTGCACCAGCAATTGCTTCAGTTCGAGCGGACGCGGCAGGCTGCCGACATGAGTGGTCAGGATGCGGTCTTGGCTCGTCTTCATCGCCTTCCCCCGGGTGTGATTTCGATCGCCACCATGCGCCGCTTTGCCGCGGCCGGCAAGAAAGCCCGCCCGGCCTGTCTTCCGGCGGCGCTCGCACTTGATCGATGCAACCATTCCTCTAAATTGGGCAATTATTAAGGAACATTGAAGCCGCGGGTACGCGTGCGGGGTTATGCGCAATACCCGGCCATAGGGTGGAACAATCGCCGCCCGGCAGAGAATGCCGAGACGGCCGGACACCGGGAGGAAAGCGAGGATGTCAGCCATCTTACCAGTCAGCCAACCCACCGATCGGCAAATCCTCGGATATAGCCGCTACATCGTATTTGTCGCGGCGTTCCTGGGGATGGCGGTTATCAGCCCGTTTGAATATGCCTGGAGTTCGATGTCCGGGCATATCGGCGGGCTTTATCATTGGTCGCATGAACAGATCGGGTGGATGTTTACGCTGTTCGTGATTTTCGAATCGGTCGGCACTTTGCCCGGCGGTCTGTTGCGCGACAAATTCGGGCCGCGATGGATCACTGTGATCGGCGGGCTGCTTGCCGGGCTCGGCATCTTCGCGACAGCGCTTGGTCCCGACTACGCCTTTGTTCTGACTTTGTGGTGCATCGGCAGTTTTTTTGCCGGTTTTGTCTATAACAGCGCGGTCACCACCGCGAATAAGTGGTTCCCCGATCGGCGCGGGCTGATCGCCGGGCTTATTGCTGGCGCGTTTTCCTGGGGATCGCTGCCGTTCATCTTTCCGATCCGGGCAATTCCCAAAACCGCGCCCGATGCCGTCTTCTTTCATGTGATCTACATCATGGCCGGAATCATCGCGGCGGTGACGGTCGTCACCGCCCTGTTTATGAAGGATCCACCAGCCGGGTGGCGGCCGCCCGGCTGGGTCCCGGCGAGCAAGGCGGTCGCGCGGCCGTCGCTGCATCAATTCACCCTTGGCGAGGCGATCGGCACCTGGCAGATGTGGGCGCTGATCGTCTCCTTTATTCTGATATCAAGCGCCGGGCTAGCCGGCGTCAGCAAGATTGTCCGCTATTCGAACAGCTTTGGCTTTGCTGCAACGGCGGCGACAGCGGCCGCGGGCGGCATCACCATCGCCAACGGTTTTGGGCGGGTCGTGCTCGGCGCACTCTCGGAACGGATCGGCCGCGAGAATGCGATGATCGGGAGCTACATCCTGACCGGGATCTTCCTGTTCCTGACGATCCTCGCCGGCGCCATCCACAGCGACGCGATGTTTGTGACCACCGCGATCCTCGCGATCTTCTTCTGGGGTCCGCTGTTTTCACTATTCCCGGCGATCATCGGCCACTATTACGGCGAACTGGCGGCGGGTTCGAATTATGGCGTTCTCTACGCGGTCGCGAAGGGGTCCGGCGGGGTCTATGGCGGCGTGTTATCGGCGCTGCTGATTGCCCATTATGGCTTCAGCCTGACAATGGGGATCGCCGCAGCGATGGCGGTTGTTGCCGGTCTGCTGATCGTTCCGCTCAAATACAATCCGCCGATCTGGCGTGAAGCCGGCGACGTCGTGCGCTCATACCAGGCGGGCTCGCGAGTAAAGACCTGAGCGGTGCGTGCGGTCGGGGTGCGGCCGAGCGCCCCCGCCCGCTTTCGCGCGACGAAACCGCGATGCGACCCTGCGCACCGCGGGACAAATGCAGTAGATTGGGCATTCGTCGGGCGGCTCGACGAGGTCGGCACAATGGGGGATAGCGATGCTGCGCAGCACCGAGCGGATTTTGACGACTCATGTCGGCAGTCTGCCGCGCCCGCCCAACCTGCTTGAATTTTTGGAAGCGCGCGAGATCGGGCGGCCGCTCGACCAGTCGGCGTTTGATGCCTGCCTCGCCGAGGCGGTTCGCGAGGTCGTGAAAAAGCAGGTCGAGGCCGGCATCGACAGTGTGTGCGACGGGGAATACGGCAAGATCTCCTATACCTTCTATGTCCGGCATCGGTTGTCGGGCATCGGCGCGTTTCGCGGCGGCGCCAACGAACAGCCGCCGCAGACGGCCGCACATCGCGACCTGACCGATCATCCCGATTATCAGGCGCGTTTGAACCAGAAGCGCGGCGGCACCTCGTGGTTCAGCCGCGAGGCGGTGCCGTGCTGTACCGGGCCGGTGACCTACGGCGATCGCCGGCCGCTCGATCTCGACATCGCCAACCTTCGTGCCGCCTGCGCCGCCGAAAAACCGGTCGAAGCGTTTATGAACGCCGCCTCGCCCGGGGTGCTGACCAAGTTCGTCCCCGACCGCTATTACAAAAACGAAGACGCCTATGTCGAAGCGCTGGCCGAGGCGCTGAAGCACGAATACGAGGCGATCCACCACGCCGGGTTGATCTTGCAGATCGATGCGCCGGATCTCGGCTCAGCCCGGCACAACCAGTATCAGCACCTCTCGGACGACGAGTTTCTGCGCATCGCTGATCGCAATATTGCGGCGCTGAACCACGCGACCGCGAACATTCCACCCGATGCGATGCGCATGCATCTGTGCTGGGGCAATTACGAAGGACCGCATACCCACGACATTCCACTCGCCAAAATTCTCGATGTGGCGGTGAAGGCGCGGCCTGCCGGGCTGTCCTTCGAGGCCGCCAACCCGCGCCACGCCCATGAATGGGAGGATTTGCGCGGCGCCAAAATCCCCGACGACAAGGTGCTGATCCCCGGCGTCATCGATTCGACCACCAATTTTGTCGAGCATCCCCGGCTCGTCGCTCAACGCATTGCGAATTTTGCCAATGTAGTCGGCCGCGAGCGGGTCATTGCCGGCGCCGATTGTGGCTTTGCGACCTTCGCCTTTGTCGACAACGCCGTCGCGCCCTCGGTCGTATGGGCCAAGCTTGGCGCGCTCGCCGAGGGTGCGCGCATCGCCAGCGAGCGGCTCTGGAGCTGAGGCGATCAGTTCAAAGCGGTTGTGGCGGGGACGATCGGAAAATTGTCGATGAGCCGGGTTCGGCCGAGATAGGCAGCAGCGAGCACGCGGCACGGCCGGTCGACAACATCTCCAACCGCTGCGAGATCCTCGGCGGCACGGATCTCGAGATATTCGACATCAAACCCGGAGCGTGCCAGTTCGGCCCGGCCACGCTCGGTCTCGCGACCGACCGCTATCGGGTCGCGTTCGAGTGCCGCCGCGACATCGCGCAGTACCCGGCAGAGGCCGGGGGCAATCCGCCGCTCCGCCGCCGAGAGATAGGCGTTGCGCGACGACAGCGCCAGGCCGTCCGGTTCACGCACGATCGGCACGCCTTCGATCCGCACCGGGAGGTCGAGATCGCGCGCCAGCCGACGAACGATCAGCAGCTGCTGATAGTCCTTCTCACCGAAATAGGCCAAATCCGGCAGCGATTGGATCAGCAGCTTGCTCACGACGGTCGCCACCCCGTCGAAATGTCCAGCGCGATGCGCGCCGCACAACCCCTCGCTCAATCCACCGACCCGAACCACGGTCGAAAATTGAGGCGGGTAGATCTCATCCACACCAGGGAGATAGGCCAAATCAATCCCCGCTGACCGCAGCATTTCGAGATCGGCAGCGTGCGGACGCGGGTAGGAGCCAAGGTCCTCGCTTGGCGTGAACTGCTTCGGGTTGACAAAGATCGACGCGGCCACTCGTTCGCATCCGCCGCGGGCAGCGGCGACCAGCGCCATATGCCCGGCATGGAGCGCGCCCATCGTCGGCACCAAGCCGATCCGCTCGCCGGCTCGCCGCCAGCCGGCTAGACCCTGTCTGAGTTCGGCGATTGTCCGCACCACCCGCACCCGACCCTCCCGAACGGTGGTCCGATGCAAATTTAGCAGTCTCGGAACGGCAAGTCTCGGTTACCGGCGCCGGAATCCGTTGCTCGCGACATCGCTGCGAGGGCTGGTGCCCGTCCTACCAGCTAACGCGATCGCGGCTTGATGATACAAGGGCGGGCGCGACGATCCGGCGCGCTGTGAGGGCGCAATGCGGGGTACGCACCAGTTATCCCGCCAGCGCGGGCGCCTCGAGCGGCCGGCGGCCAGCGACAGCTTCGAGCGTCAGCGCCAGCCCCTCGGCCAAACTCGTTCGGGCAACAAACCCCAGCTTCTCGGCGGCGCGGCGCGCATCACCAACCGAGATCGGAATATCTGCGCGACGAGCCGGTCGGCTACGGGCTACGAGTTCCGCCTGGCATAGATCGGCAATCAACTGAGCCAGCTGGCGAACGGTGACGCCTGTGCCGGTGCAAATATTGAACAGCGGCGCCGCCGCACTTGCCGCCGACATCGCCTGCTTCAGCGCCGAAACCGCGTCGGCGACATAGGTGAAGTCGCGCACCTGCTTGCCATCGCCAAAAATTTCGATCGGATCGCCGCGGCTCAACCGGTCGAGAAAGATCGCGATCACCCCGGAATACGGGGAATGCGCGTCCTGGCGCGGGCCATAAATATTGAAAAAACGCAATCCCGCGGTCCGAAGCCCAAATGCCAGCCCGGCGGCGCGGGCATGCATCTCGCAGCCGCGTTTATCGGCGCCGTAGGCGCTGATTGGCAGCGCGCAAGTCTCCTCCGGGATCGGCTGGGCGCCGGCGTTGCCGTAAACGGCGGCTGATGAGGCGTAAACAACTGGCAGGCCGTTGGCGCTTCGCGCGCGCCGGGCCGCATCGAACAGGTTGATGGTGCCGGTCAGGTTGACCTGGTGGGTTCGCATCCAATCACGATTGGCCCGCTCCACCGAAGCGATCGCGGCCAGATGAAAGCAGCCGTCGATCCGGTCAACGGCAGCTCCGATGACGTCAGGGTCGGTAATATCGGCTTTGATGAATTCCACCTTGGCCGGGAGGTTCTCACGCTTCCCGCTTGAGAGGTCATCGAGCACCCGAACCCGATGCCCGTCAGCAATTAGCGCTTCGACGAGGTGCGAGCCGATAAAGCCCGCGCCACCGGTCACCAAATAACACGCCATGCGGCATCCTTTGATCAGTTAGGGATCAGGTGGGATCAACCGTAGCGTTCGTGGTCCGATTGCGACAGATGGTACCCGGGCGTCATTATCGTCATGCCCGCAAAGGTGCGAGGCGACAAAGAAAGCTGGGTTCCATATGTCTGGATCATACACTGACTGCTTTGTACGGGGCGACCCTCACCTCTGAGCTGTCGACTTGGTAATTGTCGTCCGCGCATGCGCTGTGTCCGACAGTTTCGCTCGAACGTCGTCAAACAGAAATCGTTCCAGATCAACTGCGATTTTCTCGCGTTCATTATAACTAGCAAGGTTTCGCTCTGCGGGAAAGCGGATTCAAGGTTAACATTTCATGTACATATGGCAAAATTATGAGCGCTGGTTATTAACGGGGCAGCGGGTTCGAAGCGTGCCAGACCCAGTTCGGTCGGGTCGCCCGCGACGGCGACACTGCACCGGCCCACCCGGATGAGGCGGATTTGTGGCAAATGAGCTTGGCAATTTCTGCGGCTTGACGCCCTCTGCCCCGTGCAAGATTGTCGCAGCTTCCTGAAGTTCGGTTTCTCTATCCTGAGCCGGGACGGCAAGACCTCGCACCCATGCTGCGCTCCTGCAACAATCCCCGCCGTCGGCGGCCGAGACCGGCGTTCCCATGGTTGAGCCTCGTATTGATGGCGTTTCTGCTGTTGCGATGCGCGCCCGCCTTTTCGACAGAGCGCTTTCGGGCCGATGACTGGATCACCGAATGCGGCGGAACACCCGACACCAGCAGCGCCAATTGTTCGATTATGGTGCCGTTCTGGCAGACCGCCGATCGGGGAAAGGGATCATTCGCGCTGGTCGTCATGCTTCAAACCGGCAACGTCGGAATCGTCGGGACGCCGACGCCGGTCAAGGCGGTGTTGCGCGTCGATAAAAACTCAGCAGTCACCTGCCGCGGCGCCCGCTACTGCATCTTTGCGAGCGCGCAATCGGACGCCATCGTCCAGCAACTCGCCAACGCCTCGTTGATCCTGATCGATGTCTACACCGCGAAATCTCGATTCAGCTTTAGCCTCAGCCCAAAAGGTTATCAGGCCGGCATCGCACAGGTGCGCGCCTGGGGCTATCAGCTGACGGCTGATTGACCTCGACCGAACTGGCCGATATCGCCGGGGCCGATATGATAGCGCGCTTCCGCGCTTTCACCGGTGGACGAGCGCAATGATCGGCAGCAACAGCGGCAGCCAGCATAACAGCGACAATCCAAATATCAATAGACCAGCGGTGAGTACCGGCAATCGCTCCGCCTCGCCTTTCGACCCTGGTTCGATCTGCTCGGCCGCCAATACGTTAATACTCATTATTCCGACCCATGTCTAAAGTGTTTGCCGGATCTGGTGCGCGAACATAACAATCGATCTAGCATAATCAATCAGCATCGCTACAGGATTAACTAAAATTCTAAAGAATTGCTTAATGAAGACAATCGATTGGCAGTCCTGACTCGACCGTCAATAATGCCGACCGCAACCGGTCCGACCGGCGCCATCCGAGCTGAAAGGCACAACACCTACGGTTGCAGTATCGCCCCAAGCAGCGGGAGGCCACCGCATCTCGGTTTCGACGGTCCGCGCCGGGGATGGCTGGGCATGCGCTGTCGCCATCCAGGACTTGTGAATTCTCAACTCGATTGCAAGCGCATCGGACTCCCAATCGCGAGGCTCATTGATGACGGGAGCCCAGCGATGGCGGAACGGTTCGCGGTGCGATTTATTTTATTATCATGAGATTTGCCGCAAAGAGTAGGGCTGTGCTTGCGACTTGCGATCACCCGACAGCAACTTTATCTGCCGTCGATTTGCCGTGGACCGAGAAATCGAGGACGGGTAGGTTTACCAACGCCATTCCGCCTGCGGCAGGAGTCGAGCGCTATGAACCCGAACGACACCACAAGGATCGAAGAGCATCTGTTCTCTGATGACGGCAGCGTGCCCAACAATTCCCGCTTGCCTCTCGTTGTTTACCGCAACGTGCTTCACACCGGCCCCGGCGCCGCAGCGGCCTGCGAAAATTTGTTTGCCGGCCATGGCTGGAGCGGCGGGTGGCGCGGTGGCGTCTATCCCTATCACCATTACCACAGCACCGCGCACGAAGCGCTCGGCATTGTCGCTGGATCGGCGCGAGTCCGGCTCGGCGGCGAACGGGGCGAGGTCGTCGAATTGCGCGCCGGCGACGTCGTCGTGATACCGGCTGGCGTCGCCCATAAGGGTGAGGCGGCGAGCCCCGACCTCCTGATCGTCGGCGCTTATCCCGGAGGGCTTGGGCCGGATATGCGTGTCCCCGGCAAGGGTGACCGCGAGCGGGTACTGGCCAACATCATGGCGGTGCCGCTCCCGCTCAGCGACCCGGTCGGGGGCGGGTCCGGCCCACTGCCCGAGCGTTGGCGCGCCAGTGTCGAGGCGGCGGGTTGAAGCCGCGGGTCACAGGCAACCGCCGGTGTAAACGACATAGCCGGTATTGCCGAAATCAACACCGCTATTGGCGTTGGTAGGCGAGTATGCTGCGAACGCCAGCGCCGAGCGCTGCGGCGGGACTACCAACTGGCGGCTATAGATTACATAACCGCCATTACACATCCCCTCGGCACCGAGGGTCTGGGCCAGCCACCCGCGGCGGATGGCCTCAGAGGCGCCGTCTGCGTTTGGGGTCATCACAGTGTTGGTCTGCACACTGTAGGTGAAAGTGTGATTGGGGCCTGGCAGGAAGCTCTGAACCCGCACCCGGTCGTTGTCGATGCAGCCGACGAGCCCTGCGACGGACAACAGCGACACGACGGCGAGGACTGAACGCATCGGGCGAAAACCCTCCACAGAATTTGCCGCCCTCTTCTCTCATTTTGCCCGCTGAGGCAAGCTGCTCGGTGATCGCCGATTGCAGGGAGTGCTAGCCTGACGCTATCCTCTGCCGCGGCAAACCCGGTGCTGGAGACCGTTGATGAGCTACAAGGACCTTGTGGTCGTGCTCGACACGGCTGCCGATGCGCACCAGCGGATGGAGATCGCGGTCACCTTGGCCGAGCGGTTTAATGCCCATCTCGTCGGGCTGTTTGCGATCCCCAGCCCCGAACTGCCGCGCAGCGCCGGCTATGCCGATCTCGCAGCGCTCGAACCGATTTATCGGGAGTGGCGGGCGCGGGTGGTCGAGCAGGCCGCACTCGCCCGCCATAGCTTCGAGCAATTGACCGAGCGGCGCAGCATAAAGGCCGAATGGCGCGCGGTTGCCGAAGGTCAGGAAGCCGATCCGGCATTGCACGCGCGCTACGCGGATTTGACGATTCTCGGGCAACTCGATCCGGACAGCGACGAAACCGCCTTGAACCGGCCACACCCCGAGCGGGTGACGCTCGCCTCGGGCCGCCCGATCCTGGTGGTCCCCTATGCCGGCCGTTTCGAGAGGGTCGGCCGTCGTGTGCTGGTCGCCTGGAACGCGAGCCGCGAGGCTGCCCGCGCGCTCGCCGATGCGATGCCGCTGCTGGTGCGCGCCGAGGTGGTCATCGTCATGACCGTCGATGCGCAGCCGGGCCTGCACGGGCGCGGCGACTTGCCCGGCGCCGATATCACGGTACATTTGGCGCGACACGGCGTTAAGGCGGAGATCGAGCAGACCGTTTCGGGTGACGTCCCGATCGGTGAAGTCATACTGTCGCGCGCCGCCGATCTCGGGGCCGATCTTCTGGTCATGGGAGCCTATGGTCATTCGCGGGTGCGTGAATTGCTGCTTGGCGGCGCCACCCGCTCGATCCTCGCCAGCATGACGATCCCGGTGCTGATGTCGCACTGAGCGGGTTTTCGCCATGCCCAGGGGTCCGCGTTTTGTTGAGCGCAATCAGGAGGGTTCATGAAAATCGGTTTTGTCGGGCTCGGCATCATGGGGCACCCGATGGCCCTCAACCTGATCAAGGGTGGCCATGAGCTTTTCGTCTTTGGCAAGCGCCGGCTGCCGGCCGATGTGCGCGAGGCGGGCGCCACCGTCTGCGACACCCTGAAAGAGATCGCCGAGCGCGCCGAAATCGTCATCCTGATGGTGCCCGACACCCCAGACGTTAAAAGCGTCCTGTTCGATCCGGGCGGGGTGGCCGAGGGATTGTCGCGGGGGAAGATCGTTGTCGATATGAGTTCGATCTCGCCGATCGAGACGAAGGAATTTGCCGCGGCGATCAACAAGAAGGACTGCGAATACCTCGACGCGCCGGTGTCGGGCGGCGAGGTCGGTGCGCGTGCCGCCTCGCTGACGATCATGGTCGGCGGGCCGGAAACAGCGTTTGCCAAGGTCAAGCCGATTTTCGAGTTGATGGGCAAGAACATCACCCTCGTCGGCGGCAACGGCGACGGACAGACGACCAAGGTCGCCAACCAGATCATCGTGGCGCTGACGATCGAAGCCGTTGGCGAGGCGTTGCTGTTTGCCGCCCGCGCCGGCGCCGACCCGGCCAAGGTGCGACAGGCGCTGATGGGCGGTTTTGCGTCCTCGCGCATCCTCGAAGTTCATGGCGAGCGCATGATCAAACGCACTTTCGATCCGGGCTTCCGGATCGAACTGCATCAAAAAGATTTGAACCTGGCTCTCCAGGGCGCACGGGCACTCAGCCTGTCCCTGCCCAACACCGCGACGACGCAGGAGCTGTTCAACGCCGCCGCCGCGCTTGGCGGCAAAGGGTGGGATCATTCCGGCCTGGTGCGGGTGCTCGAACATCTCGCGCATCACCAGGTCGCAAAAGGCTGAGGCGCATCTGTGCGGCCCTGCTCCCTCGGATAACTCAGGCCGGCATTTATTGCTGATCAGCGCCGCTCTTGTTCCGGCTTGACCGGGCCATCCCGCGTCAACGCAGTCCCGCTACATCGACCGATAGCGGAACCGTCCGCCCGGCTCTGACCACCGGCGTACGAGCGCGCGAGCCAAGCTGGTTTGCGCTATGCTGGCGGCAAAGGCGAGCGAGGCTAGGGGAGGAAGCACATGTCGGCGGCGGCTTTTGTCAAAGCGCGGGATTTTTTGATCGCTCACCGTGAGGATTACGAGCGGGCCTATCGCGGTTTTCGCTGGCCTGACCTGGACCGGTTCAACTGGGCGCTCGATTATTTCGACCCGATGGCGTCGGGCAATGATCGGCCCGGTCTGTGGATCGTCGACGAGAGCGGCGGCGAGACCCGACTCTCTTTTGCCGAACTCGCCCGGCGTTCGAGCCGCCTCGCCAACCATCTGCGGGCCCTCGGCGTGCACCGCGGTGACTGCATGCTGATGATGCTCGGCAATGTGGCACCGCTCTGGGAATGCATGCTGGCGGCGATGAAGCTCGGTGCGGTGATCATCCCGGCAACGACCTTGCTGACCCGTGACGACCTGGTCGACCGCTTTGCTCGCGGCCGCGTCCGCCATGTGGTCGCCGGCGCCGACCACGCTGGTAAATTCGCCGATCTGCCCGGCGATTACACCAGGATCGCGGTCGGCGGGACGGCACCCGGATGGCAGAGCTGGGACGCCGGGTATGACGCAGCCGCGGATTTCGAGCCGGATGGCGAGACGCGCGCGACCGACCCGCTGTTGCTGTATTTCACCTCCGGGACGACCGCCAAGCCCAAGCTGGTGCTGCACAGCCATCAGAGCTATCCGGTCGGACATCTGTCGACGATGTACTATCTCGGCGTGCAGCCGGGCGACATTCATCTGAACATCTCGTCGCCGGGCTGGGCCAAGCATGCCTATAGCTGCGTCTTTGCGCCGTGGAATGCGGCGGCGACGGTGTTCATGCTGAACCAGTCACGATTTGACGCCAAGGGGATACTCGACGCGGTGGCGCGCTGTGGGGTGACGACCTTTTGCGCGCCGCCGACGGTGTGGCGGATGCTGATCCAGGAAGACCTCGCGGCGTGGCAAGTATCATTGCGTGAAGCGCTCGGCGCCGGCGAGCCGCTCAACCCGGAAATCATCGACCAGGTCCGGGCCGCCTGGGGGATTACCGTGCGCGACGGTTACGGCCAGACCGAGACCACTTTGCAGATCGGCAATTTCCCCGGACAAAAGGTCAAGCCAGGGTCGATGGGGCGGGTGGCACCGGGCTACCAGGTGCGGCTCGAAGCCGGAGATTCAGAACCGACAGAGGGTGAGGTATGCCTGACGCTCGACCCGCCACCCCTGGGTCTGATGCAGGGCTATCAGGGCGATGACGGCGCCTTGCAGCCGCTTGCCGGCGGGGTCTACCGCACCGGCGACGTCGCAACGGTCGATGACGACGGGTATTTCACCTATGTCGGCCGCGCTGACGATGTGTTCAAAGCCTCGGATTACCGGATCAGCCCGTTCGAACTCGAAAGCGCGCTGATCGAGCATCCGGCGGTGGCCGAGGCGGCAATCGTCCCCTCGCCCGACCCGTTGCGGCTGGCCGTGCCAAAAGCCTTTATCCTGCTCGCCGCCAATCAGCCCGCGACCCGCGACACCGCCTTGGCGATCTTCCGCCACATCCGCGCTCATCTCGCCGCCTACAAACGGGTGCGCCGGATTGAATTCGCCGATCTGCCCAAAACCATCTCCGGCAAGATTCGCCGCGTCGAATTGCGTGCATCCGAAGCCGCCCGCCGCGCTGAAAATGCCGCCCGCGCCGCAGGCGAATTTTGGGAAGAGGATTTTCCAGAGCTACGGTGAGGAGGGATCGTCATGTCGCTGAGCCGGGAATTCGCCGCGTTTGTCGCGAGCCTGAAATACGAGGATCTGCCGGCGGCGGTGGTCGACCGGGCCAAGGGCGTCACCTTGCAGGCGCTCGCTTCGGCCTTGGTGGCACACGACATGCCGGCAAGCAAACAAGCCCTCGCCTTGATGCGGGACGAAGAAGCGGGCGGCGGCGGGGTGGCCACCGTCTTGGGCAACGGGGCGCGGCTGACCAAGGCCGGGGCGGCGTTTGTCAACACCGAGACGATCTTTGCCGGTGGCAAATGGGACACGTTCCGCATGCTGACCCATCCCGGCACCGCGATCCTGCCCGCGGCACTCGCAGCAGCCGAGATCGCAGATGCTTCGGGCCGCGAGTTCCTCGTAGCCCTTGCCGCAGGCTATGAGGTCATGGAGCGGATGGCTGCCGAATTCATCCCGACCGTCATGTCGCGCGGCTTTCATGCCGGCCCGGTATTCGGGATTTTTGGCGCCGCAATTGCCGCCGCCAAGCTCGGCGGGCTCGATGCGGGCCAGATCCATGACGCCATCGCCCAATGCGTCAATCTGGCCTCGGGCAACCTTGAAGGAGCGCGTAGCGGCGGCCGCTCACTGCGCGAGGGCGGCGCAGTACGCAACGCCTTGCTGGCCGTGGCCTTGGCCCGACATGGCACACCCGGCGGCGAGACGACACTGGAGGGCGAGGCCGGGTTTTATCATGCCTACGCCGGGAACAACCGCGGTGAATTGCGCTACAGCTTTACCGGCTCGAACCGCACCGATCTGGCCAACATCACCAAAGGGCTCGGCCGGGAATGGGTTTTTCTTGAAACGCTGTACCGGATCTATTCGACCGCCGGCTACAATATTGCCCATGTCGATGTGACCGCTCGGCTCTGCAAAGAACATGGCATCCGCGACCAGGACATCGACCATATCGAAGCGCTGGTCAACTGGTTGGAAACCGAGTATCCGAGCCCGGCTTTCCCAAGCCGCGGCATCGACAACCCGCCGCAGATCGGCAGCACCCAGTATTTCACTGCTTATGGGGCGGTCACGGGCGGCTATCCGATGTTGCGCGGCGACCGGCCCGGCGCTGGCGACAGCGACCCGCCCGCCGTGCTCGACCTGATGCGCCGCGTGATGCTGATCCCGACCGTGCGCCGCACCCTGTTCGGACCGCGTATCACGGTCTTCACTAAGGACGGCCGAAGTTTTACCAGAGAGGGCACCGGCCAAGAATTCATCTGGGATTTCGAGGAGGAGGCGAGACGGATCCAGCCGGTTGCTCCCGGTCTTGCGATCGCCGAGGTGCAGTTTGGCGAACTGGTCGACGCCTGCCGCCATCTCGACCAACTCGACCATGCCGCGCAAAAGCTGATCGCACTAACGATCCCGGCGTAAACGATAGGGGCATCGGGTCCGGCTGACCGATGGCGACCAGAGCCCGACCTCAAGCCGTCGGCGGGATCGGCCTCCGATGCGGCGCCGCGGCGTCGCCCGCCCGTCAAGAGGCGGTGGGCGGCCCGAACCGAGCCTCGATTGCGCCACGAAGCTGCCTATTTTCCGCACCAATATCACCCGGTTGGAGCATGATGCGACGATATCGGGCCGCTCCCCTCCCGTTATTCCTGCGCAAGCCGGAACCCAAGGCAAACGACATCTGCCCGCCCTGGATCCCCGCTCTCACGGGGGTGACGAGGTAATGGATCGACCTGACCGGACGCTGCTCTAGGAGACTGCGGGGGCGGATCTTGTGCGGACTTGCATTCTTTGACCGGGGCCGTTTTCCGGCTTCATTCGATAAGGGGCGCCGGCAGCAGGGCTTCACTCTGCTCGAACTGCTGGTCGTTCTGGCAATCCTTGGACTGCTGATCGGTCTGGTGGCGCCGGCGGCATTACGTCAGCTCGGCTCCGCCAAAGAGAAGATCGCTCATCAATCGATCGAACGGCTCGCCAGCGTCCTCGACATCTATAAGCTCGATGTCGGCACCTATCCGACGACCGACCAGGGGCTGGAGGCGTTGCTGGTCCGCCCGGAAGGGGTCGAACATTGGAGCGGCCCCTATCTTAAGGGCGAGACGGTGCCGCAGGACCCGTGGGGCCATCCGTTTCTGTATCGGATGCCAAGCGATCGGCCAGGGCACGACTATGATCTCTACTCGCTTGGCCCGAGCGGCAAACCCGGGGGCACTGGTTCGGATGCCGAGATCACCAACGACTGACGCCAATCTCCGCGACCGGCGATGTCATTCGACGGTATTGCACCAGGCTAAGACCTGATAGCCCTCGGGCTGGGTCGGGCCGACGCGGACGATGGCGGTGCGGCTCACCCGCGCGTTGCCAAGCCCCGCGGCGTCGGCGACGATCCTGACCGTCCGCGAGTCCTGCGGGCTTGTTGCTGCCGGTGCAGCAGTCTGCGCCAGTTCCGGGATCTGCGCGACTGCGGCCGCGACGACCGGGTCGGCTCCGGCGGGGTCGGGCTGGGCCGGACCAAACAGCGTCAGGTGCGGTCTCAAGGCAGCGTAGAGCGCAGGTGTGACGCCCAATACCCGGCTCAGTTCGTCGAGGCTTTCGAACGGCGCGCCGGGAGGGGCATAGTCAAGCCCAGCGGATTGATACTCGGCTTTTAACATGTCGGGCGTCTTTGGCGTCGGCGACGACCCGACCCAATCGGCGATCGCCGCGGCAATACGTAGAGCGCTCGCGGGATCGGTGCCGACGGCATGCAGCAGCGCTTCGATCAGGGCTGGCGAGGCGAGATTGGGGTTGATCCGTGCCGCCTCGTTTTCGATCCGGACGACGACTCGGCAATCGCCGATCATCAATTGGTGGGGCGCCCCGCCGATCCGCCAGCGCTGATCGGGTTGCGGCGCCGACAAGTTGAAGATGGCGGCCGAGATGGCGCCGTCCGCCGCCGCCGCGGCAACCGCATTCGACTGCAGGTTGCTGGTGATCCGGATCTCGGTGCGGCCGCTGGCGGTCAGGTGCAGCACCAGAAAGGCGATCAGAACCAAAGTCCACAATACGATCAGCAGCGCAAAACCGGCATTGCGCCGCTCGGACCGTGAACACGGCAATGGTTGCCGCCACATCCGGCTACAATCCGTTAGGGTTGGCCGAGCCGGTTGTCGGGGTGTGTTGCACAACCTGCGGCACCAGACCGGCATTGATCAGCTGGCTGCGCAAATCTTCGGTCAATGCCCGGGCATCTCGCTGGTCGCGGATCACGTGAGGGGTGATCAGGACGAGCAGTTCGGCGCGCATGCGCGACTTCGACTGGGTCGAGAACAGCGTCCCCAATAGCGGGATGTCTTTGATAAACGGAAGACCGGTGTTGCCCTGCGAGACATTGTCGGTAATCAGCCCGGCCATCCCCACGGTCTGTCCATCTTGAACCACGACCTTGGTGCGGAATACCTGATCGCTGAACGTCGGGGACCCGGTCACGGTATTGGCCGCCGGCGATGCGACCGAGCTGACTTCCTGGGCGATGTCGAGCGAGACCAGACCGCCGGTGTTGACCCGCGGGGTCACCTGCATGATGACGCCGGTCTCGTGGTAGTCGATGCTGTTGACGGTGGGCGCCCCCGCCGCAAGGGTGCTCGTCGCCTGTCCGGTCAAGACCGGCACCTGCTGACCCACCTGCAGGCGCGCCGGCTGGTTGTCGAGAACCATGATCTCCGGCGCCGACAGAATCCTGACCTTGGTGACCTCGGCGAGCGCTGCAAGGGCGAAATTGGGCGCCTTGCTCAAGATGAAGTAGGACGAAGTGGATGGATAATTCAGCGAGTTCATATTCGGATACGCCCCGAGCGTATCGTTCAAACTCGACGGCCCCAAGGTCAAAGCCGCGTGATCCGCCTTAAAGAAAAACTGAGTACCATATTGTAGCTGATCGTTGAGATCGACTTCGGCGATGGTGGCTTCAATAAGCACCTGAAGAGGAATGATGTCGATCTTTTGCAACATGCCTTGGATGACCGAATATTCTTCGGGCGTGGCATAGATCAACAGCGCATTATTGGTGCGGTTGGCGATGATCCGCAATCGATTGATGTTGCCCGCGGCCGGGCCGGTTTCTGCCGATAGCGGTTCAGTCGCCGGCGTCTCGGCCGCTGCCGGCGTCGGCGTCGCGGCGGCAAGTCCCGAGCCCAATCCGCCGCCGCCCGTGGTTCCGGTCCCGGTGGTTCCGGTCGTACCCGCGGTGCCGGTCGAACTGATCCCGCCCGCCGCCCCCCCGACCCCGGGTATGCCGCCGGTGGCATTGCCGAACCCGAGGGCGGCCGACGGTGCGCCGGGTGCCGTGCTGCCGGGTGGCGGCGGGGTCGGCGACACATTGTTGGGGGTGAAGGCGCGCTGCAGCAGTGCTTCGAGATCGGAACTCTGCCCGTTCTGGACATAATAGACGTGCCAGGTGCGCGCGGTCGCGTCTTCAACCCGCTGTGCCAGGTGAAAAAACCGCTCGGCGGCATCGAGATACTGGGGCTGCGCCGAAACCACGAGAACGGCGTTGACCCGCTCCATCGGCAGTACCTGCACGATGCCGCTGAGCGCGCCCTCGCTTTGCGCCTGCAATACTTTTTCGAGTTCGCCGGCGAGCTTGGCCGCATCACCGTCACCCGCCGGGAACAGCGCATAGGATCGCCCGGAAAGAATATCGATGTCGAAGGTGTGGATCAGCCCGACCAATGTCTCCCGGACCGCACCGTTCCCGCTGACCAGCAGCGCATTGTCAGCGGGATCGGCGACGATCTTGCCGCCCTGCCCGACATAAGGTTCGAGCATCTTGGCGAGATCCCTGGCCGAAGCGTAGCGCAACGGCACGACCTCGGCCCCGGCGCCGCCGACATTTGCGCCGGTGGCAAGATTGCTCAATGCGCCGGCGGGAAGGGGGACGACGTTGTAGATTCCGTTACGAACGACGAGGGCTGCTCCATTCTCGTTGAGCAGCGTTTCGAGGGTTCCGAGGAGCGCCGAACGCGGCAATGGCGTCGGGGTGTCGATCGACCCGGTACCCCGCACGGCGGGGTCGATCGTGTAGTCGATTTTCAGCGTCGTCCCCAGCACCGCGCGGACGATTTCACGAATATCGGTGTCGACGAAATTGAGGGTCACGTCACCATTTTCAGTGGTAGCGACACCGGGTGCCGGGGGGGCTCCGGTTGCATGTATTTCGCTCGCAACCGCCGGACGTCGCGCCTCGAACGCCCTTTCCTCGCTGCGATTGGTCGGGATCGGCCCACTGATGCGCGGAGCGGCCGGCTGCAGCGCAGTCGGCTGCTCGAGCGGCAAAAGACCGGTCTGCGGCTCGTTGCACGAGACGAGCCCAGCTGCCAGGACCAATGTCGCCACAATGCGCGCGAGCGGCGCCAGTCGACACCCCCTCATCACCGTTCCCGCCGCAGACCCGGCCGCAAGGGCGGCCGGTTCAGAAATGCCGGTGGGAGCCCCGGGCGCGGCAGCGACACCGCCGCCGGCCGGAATGGGGTGGCGGCGGGCACCGACCCGGGCCGGGGTGCCGGCGGCGCAAGATTTGGATCGATCTTCGGCTCGAGCGTTTGGGTACCCTCGGGACCACTCAGCGACACGTTGCGCGGCGTGATGTTTTCGACGCGCCAGCCGCTGACCATGTCGCCTTCGCTGACCATCAGCGGCTTGTCGCCGGTCGGCGCGAAAATCGCGAACCGGTGACCGGGCTCGATAAGGATTCCGGTCAGCCGCGTATCCGAAAGCCCGGTATCGGCCACCGGCCGATCTTCGCTTGGCGGCCGCCGCGTCGAGCTGAACAGTGGCCGGGCAAGGATCTCCGCGACCATTGTATCAAGCCGGGCACTCGCTTCGGGCTGTGGCGCGGAGGCCAGCCGTGGCGTCGCCCGGACGGAGGCGCCACCGGCTGCAGCTTCGGTCTGAGCGGCAGGTGTTGTTGCGATCAGTTCGGCAGCAAGAATGCCGGCGAATGCGGCGCAGCCAACAAGCAATGAGATCAGCGCCACTCGCTCGATCATGGCGAAGCGTTCGGGGTCTTGTCGTCGGTGCGAAAGCCATAGACATCGAGCCCGGCATCGAGGCCGATGTCGGCGGTCGCCGCCTGCGGCAGTCCGGGGCGTCGCAGGACGCCGTGAACCTGCAAATTATCAACCACGAGCGGCGGCGTCGCTTCTTCCAGCTTGGCGAGCAGCCGGACCAAGGTCTCGTAGGGGCCGTTCAATGCGAATCGCAGCCCGATGCGGCGATAACCGTCATTCTTCTCGACCGGCAGGCTTTCGGTGCTGCCGATCGTCGCCCCAACCGAGGTGGCGAGCGCCTCGATTCGGCTTTCGAGGTTAGCCGAGGCGATCGCATCGCTGGCGCCCTCCAGCGTGACCTTGCGGATCCGCGCCGCGGCGCGCAGGCGCGCCACCTCGGAACGCAACGCCGGCAGCTGCCGGGCAATAGCCTCCAGTCGCGGCAGCAGCATGCGGCCGTCCTCGATTTTGGCCTCGCGCTGCTGGTAGAGGTCGACAAGCGGAGCGGCGGCCAGGAAATAAACGGTCCCCACGACCAGAAACAACAGGCCGACCGCCAGCAATTGGCCACGCCGGCCGGTCGGCAGGGCGGCGATCGAGGCTACGGCGCAACCTCCGTGACGATGGTGAAGATTTCCTGTTTGAGCGCTTCGATGCGGGTGACAGGGGCGGCAAAGGTCGGGTTGTGGAACTCGCTATCGGCCGCCATGGCGCCAATCAGCCTCGCCGCCGCGGCCGAGCGACCGCTCATCGTCAATTTGCGCTGTTGTAGCTGCATTTCAGTCAGATAACTGTCATCGGGCAGCACGCGCGTCGCGGCCGCCAGCACCGCCAGCGGTTCCCCGACCTTCTCACGCTGCCTGACGATAAGATCGGCGCTGCCTGAGAGGCGAGCGATCTCATCATGCAGCCGATCAGCTTCGGCCGCCGCCGCCCGCCCGGTAGCGAGCGATTGATCGAGTTGCCCCATCGTCGTCGACTGGCGCACAAACGGCGTCACGATCGCAGCGGTCGCGAGCAGCGCGCAGCAGACGGCGAGCGGCTTAACAAGCGGCGGTCGTCCGCGCCCAACCTGATGGCGATCGGTATCGAGCGGCAGCCAGAACCCGGCATCGGGGCCGTCGGCGATCTCGGCGCGAGCCGGAATCACGCCGGCCTGGCCAAGCGGCTCCAGCAGCGATGCGAGATGAACCTTTGGGGTCAATACCAGGCGTACTGACAGGCGCGCGTTTTGCCGGTCCACCGCCTCTACGCGGTGGTTCCAATAGAGTTCGTCAGGTCTGAACGGGGTCTCCCGATCCATCTCGAAGAGCAGCGCCTGATCGAGTTCGCGTTCGGCGGCAAGCGGCAATGACAATGTCTTGGCGAGCACATCCCCTTCGCGCAGTTGCAACACCGCCGGTTTTGTCGGCGAGCGGGGCAGGTCCGCCAGTTCCGCGGCGTTGATGGCGAACTGCCCCAACGGGGTCTCGCTTCCGCCGCGACGCAGGCCGACGGCAACCGTGTTCATCGCCGGGTCGATCGGTGTTATCACCGTCGCGTCGGCGGCGCTTGGAGCGGACCGGCGCAGGCGCTGCGGCAACAGCCCGGCGAGCTGCCCGAACCACCACCTGAAAAAATCGCGTAACATGCCTCGGTACCGAACCCGAACCGAACCCCGATCCCTTTATGCTACAGAGCGCCGCACGCGCAAAAGGCCGACAGGACGTCGGCCTCAATTCAACCAACAGAGTTGCCGAATGTGGCTCGATCAAGGCGTCCTGGGGTGTTTATGCGGCAAACCGCAGCGCGGCTGATCAGGCATGCCGCTCAATCGGGGCCAGCCGCACCGTTGATCCCGGCGAATCATCCGACGCCGGCGCGCCCGTCGCACCCCGCTGCCATCCATTTCGCGAGCCTACAATACCGGCGCTGCTATCAGATCGGGCCAGCGCCGCTGATCACCCTTGCCAAAGACGAGGCGAATGCGAACCAGTACGGGAAGTGACGGGCCATCCCAGCGCGCTTGCCATGTTGCCGCCTGATCCGGTGCGGTCGACCCCCAATAGGCTATGTCGAGACGCACAACCCGAGCGACCAATTCGGTATCGGTTGGCGGCGGCGGCGGGCCGAGCGGAATTTCGTGCAGGTGCGGGCTCCATGTCAGCACCAGACTACCTTTTTTCAGAGCAAGCGTGATATCGGCGCGGCGGGCCGTGCCGAGACCCGTAGGCAGATCGCCGACAAAGCTCAAATGTTCGGCGTCCCCCTTGAACGCCTCATCCGCAGCCGATCCGACGCCGCCCTCTGCCACAGATATCGGAATGCCGGTCAGCAAGGTGCGAAGGATCCGCGCGCCGGAATCGAGATCGGCGGTTTGGTCGACGCGCCGCTGCTGGGCACCCCATAGCGCCAGACCGGCTTGCACGCCGTGCCCCAGGCCGGCGATCAGCAGGCCCAGCACGACAACGACAACCAGGGTTTCGAGCAGGGTGAACCCGCGCTCGCAGCGCGGCGCCACATTCCCGTTCACGACCGATCACCCGTTTTCGGCACCGGTACCGAGCCGCAGGGTTCGCAACACGACCTCGCGCTGGTGCCCGCGCGACTGCCATGAAATCACCACTTCGACCGAAAACAGCGTCGTGTTCTGCGCGGTCACCCCATCCGCCGCTACCCCCGGGCGCTGCATCACCGGCTGGACCAGCAGCCGCCAGCGATAGCCGCCGCCATCATCCCCGCCGGAATCGCCCTGGACGAGTGCTGCGTCCCGCCCGACCGCGGCGAGGTGGGATTGCGCGCGCTGCAGCGCTTCGGCGGCGCGCGCCGCGGTATCGACGGCAAAGACGCCGCCGCTCCCCGCCTGGAACAGCCCGACCAGGGCGAGCCCTGCGATCGCGACCGCCACCGCCACTTCGAGAAGGGTAAAACCCGCCTCCGCCGGCCGCCGGTTAACGGACATCGGCTACCGCCACCCGACCGGTCAACCAGTCGACGCCGACCGCGATGCGGCGAGTGCCATCGGCAAGAACGATACGGCCGCCGCTGGAGCTGCCGTCCGGATTGAAGCGGATGGCGCCGGTCGTGGCACTGCGGCGTTCGCCACCGATGGTCAAGAGACCGATCGACAGCTGCGGCGGGAGGGCATGTGGCGATGCATTGCCGATGCGATAGCGATGGCCGGAGAGGTCGAGCGACAGTTCGATCGGACGATTGTCGGCGATCGCTTGGGAACGCGCCAAACGCAGACCGGCGGCGAGCTCAGCCGCAGTCCCGCGCAGGCTGAGGGCGCTGCTCCACGGTGTCTTGTAGCCGACGATCAGCACCAGCACGAAACCCAGTACCGCCAGAACGACGAGGAGTTCGATCAGACTGAAGCCGCATCGCCGCGCGCCATGCGGCGCCCCGGACGGCGTCCGCCGGGCCGGTTCAGTTGGCGAGATCATTGAGGCTCAGCATCGCCGTCAGCAGCGCGCTGATGATGCCGGCAACCGCCAGACCCATCGTGATCGTGATCATCGGAACCGCGAGCGCCACCAGCCGCTGCATCTTGAGCCGCGCCTGCTCCTCGTGGATGTCGGCCGCCTTGAGCGACATCGCCGCGAGCTGGGCGGCCTCTTCGCCGAGCTGCAGCAGCTGGATGGTCCGCCTCGGGAAGACCGCCGCCGCCGCCAGTGGGCGCGACAAACCGGCGCCGCCCTTGGCCTTCAACGCCGCCGCCTCGACCGCCTCGGCCGCGGCGAGGTTGCCGAGCGCTTCCCTGGCGATGCCGAGGGCCGAAATCAGCGGCACCCCGTTTTCCAGCAGATTGCCGAGGGTCCGGGTCAGCCGCGCCGCCAGTGTCTCGCGCAGCAGGCTGCCCGCGATCGGCGTCCGCAACAGCGCCCGGTCGAACCGGATGCGATAAGCGGGGATCGTCAGCAGATGACGGACAACCAGGCCGGCTACGAGAACCGCCGCCAACAGCCATGGTGTGGCCGCCCCAACAAACGTGCCCAACGTCATCAGCACCCGGGTCGCGGTTGGCAATTGCGCGCCCGATTGTTCAAAGATCGGGGTGAATTGCGGCAGAACGTAATCGAGCAGCAGCATGATCGAGCCGATTGCCGCGACCACCAGCAGTGCCGGATAGATCATGGCCGCGCGCAGGCTGGCAGTAAGCGCACGCTCGCGCTCGAGGAGTGCAGCGAGGCGGTCGAGCGTGGCGGGCAACGTGCCGCCCGCTTCACCGGCACGGACCATCCCGATATAGAGCTTTGAGAAACTCTGCGGCTCACCGGCCAATGCCGCGGCGAGCGAGCTGCCGGAACGGACCTTGTCGCGGATGCGGCCCAGGATCCTGCGCGTGCGGGCGCTGCGCGTATTGTCGACGACAAAGCGGAGCGCACGGTCGAGATCCTGCCCGGCACCGAGCATGATCGCCAGCTCGCGCGTAACCTCGCTCAACGCGTTCTTGTCGAGCCCGCGCGCACCGCCGATCTCGATCTGCAGGAGTTCGGCAAAGCCGCGCCGGAGTTCGGCCGGATCCGCGCGCAATACGGTCTGTCCTTGGCGCTGCAGCCGATCGACGACCCACGCCCGATCAGGCGCGTCCATGACGCCGTGCACGACCTCGCCGCCGCCATCGATTGCCGACCACCGGAACGAGGGCATCGATCAATCCTCCGGCCAGGATCTGGCTCTCGACCGAGCCGCGCATCGCCGGCAAATGCCGGGACGGCGGTTCACCACGTTAAGCCTCGCTGCGGATGCAGCGAACCACCTCCTCGATGGTCGTATCACCTTCGAGGACGGAGAGAAGACCGCTGTCGAATATCGGCCGCATACCGCTTTCGATCGCGGCACGTTCGATCGCGGTGTCATCGGCACCATCGAGAATCAGCCGGTCGGTCGCACGGTTCGGGACCAGGAGTTCGGCGATGGCGCGCCGGCCGCGAAAGCCGGTGCCGCGACATTCGGGACAACCGCGCGGATGATAGAGCGTGATCGACTGATTGCCGGCCAGCCGGTCGAGGCCAAAGCGTTCGCGCAACGGCGCCGGGGCTTCTTGCGGCTCCCGGCAATTGCGGCACAGCCGGCGCACCAGCCGCTGCGCCAACACCGCCTTTAATGTCGCGGTCATCAGATAATCTTCGAGTCCCATATCGCGCAGGCGGGTCATCGTCGCCGCCGCCGAGTTGGTGTGCACCGTCGACAGCACGAGGTGACCGGTCAGCGCCGCCTGCACCGCGATTTGCACGGTCTCGAGGTCACGGATTTCGCCAATCATGATGACATCGGGATCCTGGCGCAGGATGGAGCGCAACAGGCTGGCAAAATTGAGACCGATTTGCGGCTTGACCTGGATCTGGTTGATCCCGGTGAGCTGATATTCGATCGGGTCCTCGACGGTGACGACATTGCGCTCGATCGTATTGAGCTTTGTCAGCCCGGTATAAAGCGTCGTCGTCTTGCCGCTGCCGGTCGGCCCGGTGACCAGCACCATTCCGTTCGGCAATTCGAACGCCCGTTCGAGACCGGCTCGGACATCCGCCGGCAGCCCCAATCTCTCGTAGTCGAAATCGACCGCGGTGCGGTCGAGCACCCGCAGCACAACCTTCTCGCCGTAAAGCGCCGGCATCGTCGACACGCGGAAATCGATCTCGTGGCCGCGAACCGTCAACTTTATGCGGCCATCCTGAGGCAGCCGACGCTCGGCGATGTCGAGCCGCGCCATAATCTTGATGCGGGAGACGACCGCGGCCTGCAGCCGCGCCGGCGGCGGCTCGATTTCGTGCAAGACGCCATCATAGCGATACCGCACCCGAAGCCGATCAGGGAACGGCTCCAAATGTACGTCGGAGGCATGGGTCTCGACGGCGCGCGCAATCATCTGGTTGACGAGCCGGATGACCGGTGCCTCGCTGGCGAGATCCTTGAGCCGTTCGGCATCCTCCTCGGCGGGCTCGGCATCGGTGATGACCTGATCGAGCATCGCCTCGCCCTCGGCGGCCTCGACCGGTTCCGAATAGAGCCGGTCGAGTGCGGCTTCGAGTTCGATCGGCACTGCGACGGCCAGCTTTACCGGGCGGGACAGAGCCGCCGCTACCGCATTGCGCGTGAAGACGTCGAGCGGATCGACCATCGCCAGCACCGCTTCGCCATTGCCATCGGCGACCGGCAGGGCATGCACCTTGCGGAGAAATTTTGGCCGCAGCCGATCGACGAACAACGGCTCGTCGGGGTAGTCTGCCGGGGTGACAAGCGGCGCGGCACATAACTCCGCCAGCGCCTCGGCGAGGCCTCGTTCACTGATCAGGCCAAGCTGGGTCAAGACCCGGTCGAGCCGGCCGCCGGTCTCCGTGGCGACACGGCGGGCGCGATCGAGGGTGCGCTGATCGATGGCGCCGCTCTCGACGAGGGCCACGCCAAGCCGCGCCAGGGCATGGGTGGCGTCCTGCGCATTTGGGGCGGCACCCGGCGCAAAGCTCATAATCGCGGTGATCCTCGCTGGTCCTGTGCCCTGATTTTTGCCGAGTATCGATAGTAATCGATTAGCATCCGGAACGGGAGGGTGCCGTGGGACATGATCGTGCTCGACCAGGCAACCGGCTTTGATCCCGTCGGCTGGAGCGCCGTTGTGGTCGCCCCGGCGATCGGCAGCTTTCTCGGGGTGGTGATCCGCCGGCTGCCGGCGCAACGTCCGATCGCCTGGACGCGGTCGCGTTGCGAGAACTGCCGCTCGGTCCTCGGTATGCGCGACCTCGTGCCGCTGTTCAGCTGGCTCGCCCGGCATGGCCGCTGTCGCTTCTGTGGTTGCCGGCTCGGCTGGTTCTATCCCGGCGTCGAGTTGGCGGCGTTCGCCATTGCGCTGGTCGCGTGGTTTCTCGACCGAGGTCCTTATGTATGGCTCGATTGCGTTCTCGGCTGGTGGTTGTTGACGCTCGGCTGGATCGATGCACGGGAGTGGCTGCTGCCTGATGTACTGACCTTGCCGCTGGTGATCGTCGGGCTGTCGCTCGCATTGATCCTTGATCCCGCCGAATTGACCGATCGGGCGTTTGGCGCCGCGCTCGGCTATCTGGGGCTGCGCGGGCTCGCCTATCTCTATCGCAAGCTGCGCGGACGCGACGGGCTTGGGCAGGGCGATGCCAAGCTGCTGGCGGCGGCCGGGGCGTGGATCGGGGCGAGCGCTCTGCCGCAGGTAATCCTGATTGCGGCACTTGCCGGATTGGCGGCGGCGGGTTGCCTGCGGCTTGCTGGCATCCGTCTCAATGCCTCCTCGGCCCTGCCCTTCGGACCTTTTCTGGCGCTCGCGACCTGGCTCGTCTGGCTGCTGCCGGCCCTTTATTTTCCAATGCGGATCGCCGCTTGAACATTCTTGTTTGGCCGCGCCCGATTGCTTGCTGGTGTTCGCGGCTGCCTAGCTGTCGGGCCGCAACGAGACAGATCTGCGCCATCGGCCGATCCACCCTAGCGGATCGAGCGCGATGCCGGCGGCAGGCCCATTTACTGTCGTGGTTGCGGGCTTGGTCACTGGCAAGACGATCGCAGACCGCCTCTCGAATGCCACCCGGTACCGGGTCTGGCGCGGTACCGGGTCTGGCGCGGTGCGGCGATGGCGGTGGTGACGCCGTCGGCTCGGCAGGCGATTTCAGATCGCGCCCTTAGACCTGGGGAACATTAGACCTGGGGAACCTCCATCCCGCGCTGCACCGCCGGGCGCCCGCCGATCGCCGCGACCCAGCGCTGGACGTGCGGATGATCGCTCAGTGACACTCCTTGCCAATCCGAACGCATGACCCACGGGTAGCTCGCGATATCGGCGATCGAATATTCGTTCCCCGCCAGAAACTCGCTCGTTGCGAGGCGCTGGTCGAGCACGCCATAGAGCCGCGCCGCTTCTTTTGAATATCGCTCGATCGCATAGGGCAGAGGCTGCGGTGCAAACCGCCGGAAATGCTGCGCCTGGCCGAACATCGGCCCGATCCCGCCGACCTGGAACATCAGCCACTGGATCGCCTGCGAGCGCAGGCGCGGATCGGCGGAAAGCAGGCGGCCGGTCTTTTCCGCGAGATAGATCAGGATCGCGCCTGATTCGAAAACGGCAAAGGGACCGCCTCCGGGCCCATCCTCGTCGACGATCGTGGGGATCTTGCTGTTCGGATTGATCGCCAGATAATCCTGCTCGAACTGTTCGGCATTGGCGATATCGACCGGATGGACCCGATAGTCGAGACCGCACTCCTCGAGCATGATCGATGCCTTGTGCCCGTTTGGCGTCGCCCAGGTATAAAGATCAATCACCGCCGCCCCGCTGTTGCTCTCGCCGCCATCCGACCTCTAGCCGATAGCTCAGCCGCGCGAAAGACTCACGGGTCAATGCGCACCCGCCGGCCGGCGCCACGAATCAATCTCGATGCCAACGCCGCGGCAGCAAATGTCGAATTCGCCGACTAGCGGTCCAGCGGGACCTCGCT
>DATJLK010000242.1:0-15913 GCA_035509615.1 Allostellaceae bacterium
CGGGTAGAGAATACCGGCGGCAATCGGTATCGCCGACGCGTTGAAGATGAAGGCAAAGAACAGGTTCTGACGGATGTTGCGCATGACGGCGCGCGACAATCGGCGGGCGCGCACGATCCCCTCCAGATCACCTTTGACCAGGGTCAGCCCGGCGCTTTCGATGGCGATATCGGTGCCGGTCCCCATCGCGATGCCGACATCCGCCTGCGCCAATGCCGGCGCGTCATTGATGCCGTCGCCGGCCATTGCAACACGGTGGGCATCGCGTTGCAGGTCGCGCACGACGCGCGCCTTCTGATCGGGAAGCATTTCGGCCACGATATCGTCGATCCCCAGCCGGCTGCCGAGGGCCTGCGCGGTGGTGCGGCTGTCGCCGGTCAGCATGACCACCCGCAGCCGCTCCGCGCGCAACTCCGCCAAAGCTTCGGCGGCGTGGCGCTTGATCGGGTCGGCGACGCCGACGAGCCCGGCAGCGGCCCCGTCGATCGCCACCAGCATCACGCTTTCTCCATTTGCCCGCTGCTCTTCGGCGCGCGTCGCCAGATCCGCCGGATCGATGCCGAGTTCGGCAAACAGAGCGAGGTTGCCGACCGCGACGCTGCGACCATCAACCGATCCGACCACGCCTTTTCCGGTCAGCGACCGGAATTCGGCTGGCGCCGCCAGCCTGAACCCGCGTTCGACGGCGCCGCCGACGATCGCCGCCGCAAGCGGATGCTCGCTGCCCTGTTCAAGACTGGCTGCCAGCCGCAGCAATTCGGCGTGGTCGATGCCTGCCACGGCGCTGACGCCGGCAAGCCGGGGCCGGCCCAGGGTCAAGGTCCCGGTTTTGTCGACAACAAGCGTGTCGATCTTTTCCATCAATTCGAGTGCCTGCGCATCCCTGGCAAGAATACCTGCGCGAGCCCCTCGCCCAGTGCCGACCATGATCGACATCGGGGTAGCGAGACCGAGCGCGCATGGGCAGGCGATGATCAGAACGGCGACGGCATTGACGAGACCAAAGCCCATCGCCGGCGGCGGCCCAAAGGCGGCCCAGGCGAGAAAGGTGACGAACGCCGCGGCGATCACGCCAGGCACGAACCAACCGGAGACGGTATCGGCAATAGCCTGGATCGGCGCACGCGAGCGCTGCGCTGCGGCGACCATACCGACAATACGCGAAAGCAGGGTGTCGCTGCCGGTCCGCTCGACGCGCATGACGAATGAGCCGGTGCCATTGACGGTTCCGCCGACGACCCGGTCGCCGGGGGTCTTTGCCGCCGGCAACGGCTCGCCGGTGATCATCGCTTCATCGACATGGCTCGTCCCCTCGAGCACTATGCCATCGACTGGAACCTTTTCGCCGGGGCGGACCCGCAACCGGTCACCGGGAACGATGCGTTCGAGCGGCACATCGGCTTCGCCCCCATCGTCGCGGATCATGCGCGCGGTTTTGGGAGCGAGATCGAGCAACGCCCGAATGGCGCTGCCCGTCTGACTGCGAGCGCGCAGTTCCAGCACCTGACCGAGCAGCACCAGCGTGACAATGACCGCGGCCGGCTCGAAATAAACCGGCACCGTGCCGTCCGGCATGCGGAAAGATGCCGGAAACATCCCGGGCGCCACAGTTGCGACCAGGCTGTAGCCATAGGCTATGCCGGTGCCGAGCATGATCAATGTGAACATGTTGAGATGGCGATGGACGATCGAGGTCCAACCGCGCTCGAAAAATGGTCTGCCGCACCACAGCACCGCCGGCGTCGCCAGGATCAGCTGCGCCCAGATCGCGGCGTGCGACGGCAGCAGCGGCGCCAAATGCGCGCTCATCGCGATTGTGGCCAAGGGCAGGGAAAGCGCCACGCTGACCCAAAACCGGCGGGTCATGTCGTGCAGTTCCGGGTTCGCCGCTTCACCCGCTGTCGGCGCCATCGGTTCGAGCGCCATGCCGCAGATCGGGCAACTGCCGGGTGCGTCACGCACGATTTGCTGGTGCATCGGACAGGTCCATCGGCCGGCGGCGAGAGGTTGCGGGACGCTCGACGTCAGATAACGCGCCGGTTCCGCCAGGAACCGCTCGCGACAGCGGTTGCCGCAGAAATGGTAGAGATGACCTTGATATTCGGTGTGATGCAGCGACAGGGCCGGATCGACCGCCATACCGCAGACCGGATCGCGCACTGCCGTCGGCTGGGGGTCACGGGGAACTCCCAGCGGGGCGGAATGCTTGACGGCACTCATAGCTTGCGCCTCCCTGCCTCGGTTCCCGTTGGCATGCGGTGACTGCATTGGTTGCCGTCGCCCGCTTCGCACGAGCTTGCCAGTGGCTCGGCTCGCTCACGAAAGTCGGTCAAGCTCCCGTTGAAGCGCAACGCGTCGATCAGCTCGGCGATCTTGGCGCTGCCGCCGCCCGCCTGGATCGCCTCGGTCACGCAGGTTTCAAGGTGGTTCTGCAGCAGGATCCGGTTGACGCGTTCGAGCGAGGCTTGAACTGCGGCCACCTGTTTCATCAGCTCCGGACAATAGGCTTCGGCCTCGACCATCCGGATCACGCCGTCGAGATGGCCGCGCACCGTCTTCAAGCGCCGCAGCGCGTCCTGTTTGTGTTCCGTATTCATAGTACTCCCACCCCACCTGGGTTGGGGATGTAGCCCTCCGCTGCCCAATGATCAAGCGCTGGCGGCACCTGATCCCCTCAGCCGGGACAGCGGGCAAGCCTGCGGTCTTTTTCATCCTGCCGCGGAGGAGTAGGCTACGTCACCTGCCCGCTCGATCGCGAATCCGTTACGGTTTGCCAGCGCTTCGGGCAGCGCAAACTCCGGGAGGGAGTCATCATGCCGAACTATCAAATCACGACCGAAGATGTCGAATATCTCCGCCACGGCGACAAGAAACTGGTAGCACGTCTCTATAAACCCGTCGGCGACGGGCCATTTCCGGCGGTGATCGATTTGCACGGCGGCGCCTGGACCAGCGGCGATCTGACCGGGACCCAGGGGCTAGACCAGACTCTGGCGCAAAACGGGTTTGTTGTTGCTTCGCTGGAGTTCCGCCACAACGCCGATGGCTATCCGACCTCGTTGGTCGACATCAACTACGCGATCCGCTGGCTTAAAGCCCATGCCCGTGAACTCAAGATCAACCCCAACCGGATCGGTATCGGCGGAGCTTCAAGCGGCGGCCACTTGGCGATGCTGGTCGCGATGCGCCCCGATGACCAGCGCTATGCGTCGGTGCCATTGCCGGCGGGATCGCCGGCGGTCGATCCGACAGTGCGCGCGGTCGCGATGTCATGGCCGGTAATCAACCCGCTGTCGCGCTATCGCAATGCGCAAAAGGCCGCCAAGAGCCCGAACCCGCCAGCCTACTCGATCGGCATGAAGGAAAAGCACGACCTATACTGGAAGTCCGAAGCCGCGATGGCCGAAGGCAACCCGATGCTGATCCTCGAACGCGGCGAAAAGGTCACGATGCCGCCGGCACTCTGGGTCCAGGGCCGACCCGACATCGTGCACGACTATCACGACGACGATTCGAGCTTCCCCGGCAACGAACCCGAGCGGTTCATTTCGAACTATCGCAACGCCGGCGGCGACATCGAAATCGTCTATATCGACAACGAACAGCGGCAATCGAACGCTTCATACGACCCGATCACAACGTTCTTCAAAAAGCACCTCGGGTAAGCGAGAGCTGGCGTTCGTTGACGCCGACTATTCCCTCTCCCGGTCTGCCGGGGGAGGGAACACACCCGGGACATCGCCGGGAAACCAATCGCCCAACACCTGCTCCTCGGTGAAATTAACGCTATCAATCCGGTCGATCGTCTCCAGAGTGCCCTCTCGATAGCGGCGCAACCCGCGGCCGACCAGCTTTCTCATCCGTGGTGTCTGGCGTGAGATCATTCGAGCAGCCTCATTTCTGAGGCTCGGGCTGTCGTCGAGCAAATCCTCGATATTGTTCCGTTCGCGCACGATCGTTTCGATCCAACCCTGGCGCGGATCGGTCGCCGGCGCGCATTCGAGCTTGATTAGATGCTCGATAACCGTGGCGATGCGGCTACGCAACTCGCGTCTCTGCGATCGGCCCAAACTGTCGATCTCCTCGGCAAGGTTCTCCCAATCAAGAGGCAGGTTGACGCCGAACCCGGCGGCAGCGCGCAACGCCGCTGCCTGCTGCTCGGTCCAGCGGACAAAGTCCCGTTCGTATAGTTTCGCAGCGTCGACCGACATGATCATGTCTCCTTAGCTTCAGATATGACCGCGTCGGCGTATCCGATCAAATCCCGGGATCCGCACAAACGCGACCCGGCTCTCCGCTGACCGGCTGCATCGCGCGCGATCGCCGGTTGCTCGCCAGCGACCGCGCCGCGCCCGTCAGATGACCGACAGTACTGCCTCGGGTGGACGGCCGAGGGCAGCCTTGCCCTCCGAAACCACGATCGGCCGCTCGATGACGATCGGGTTTTTGACCATGGCGGCGATCAGTTCGTCTTCCGATAACGTTTTCGGATCGATCCCCGCGGCCGCGGCTTCCTTCTTGCGCAGCAGTTTGGCGGCAGGAATATCCAGCTGGCGGAGTATCTGCTTGAGTTCGTGGGCCGAGGGCGGTGTCTTGAGATATTCGATGATTTGAGGCTCGATGCCGCGCTCGCGCAACATCGCCAGGGTGCGCCGCGAGGTGTTGCAGCGCGGGTTGTGGTACATGGTCAGCGCCATCGCGATTTCTCCCTTCCTGGTCGGGGTATCGGGCGGCCTGAGAATAGCGCGGGCGAATGTCCGCGGATTGATCTAAATTCTTCTCGGCGCGCGACGACCGTATCTCTGGCGCGTTTTCTCAATATCGACAATCCTGCCGGCGCCGGGGAATTCTTTCAGCGAGCGCGGTCCATACAGGAGGGTGCAAGTGCCAGACCATGTCTACCGGATTATCGAAGTTGCCGGTTCTTCCGAACTGAGCATCGAGGATGCGATAAAAAACGCTGTCGGCCGGGCTTCGCGCACCCTGCGCCAGGTCGGGTGGTTTGAGGTCATCCAGACCCGTGGCCACGTCGAAGACGGCAAGGTCGCCCATTTCCAGGTTGTCCTGAAGGTCGGCTTTACCCTCGAAGGCGACACGCCGATAACCTAGGCTTTCGGGCTGTTGGCGAGGGCGAGCGCGGCAAGCCCGGTCAGGATCGAGACGACGCCGGCGGCGGACAGGGTCAAGCGGAAGGCGGAGAGGAAAGCCGCCGGTGCCGGCTGACCGGCGGTGAGCGCTGCGGCTTCGATCTCGTGGAAGAGGAGTGTCAGCAACGTCGCTCCGCTGACGATGCCGACCGTGCGGGTCGCCATCGCGATGCTGCCCGCGACCCCTCGATCGTGCTGGGGGAGGCGGCCGAGCACCACATCCATATACGCGACCTGAAACAAGCCGACGCCAAATCCTTGCAGGATCAGCGCGGCCAAGATCAAGACGACCAGGATCGGTCCCGCCCGGATCGGCAACGTGCCGATGGGGATGCTGGCATTGACCGCGCCGAGTCCCATTAGGCCGGCTCCGCCGAGGAGCGCGCCAAGGCACCCGATGCGCATAGCGCTGACGCGCTCGACGAGCCATCCGGCGAGTGGGGAGGCGGCGATCGTGCCGACAAACGAGGCGGCGAGCATGGCCCCTGCAACCGGCAAAGAAAAGCCGGCGGTGCGAACTAGATAATACGGAACAAACAGCAATACCGAAAAGCTCGTAAAGTAGATCAGAACGCTGGCCGAATTGACCGCAACAAACGATCGGCTGCGGAACAATTCGAGATTGATGATCGGCGCCGGAAAATGAGCTTCGCGGCGGATGAACGCGTAAAATCCGATGGCGGCGAAGGCGAACAACGGGAGGGCCCGCCAATCCATCCGGCCCAGCCGCGGCAGTTGGTTGATGCCGACCAAGAGGCTGCTGATCGTCAGCGCCAGCAGCAGCGCACCGGCGAGATCGAGCGGCTGGCGTTCCCCGGCTCCGGTAGCGCGCGGCAACCCCTTGTAGAAAATCAATGCGACGAGCGCGATCGGTGCGCGGAACCAGAATACCGCAGGCCATCCCCAACGGGCGACAAGCGCACCGCCGATCAGCGGCCCGGAGGCCGAGGCGAGCGCAAAGATCATCGCAAACGCGGCAACCCCGCGGCTGCGGCGGGTCTCCGGATAGAGACCGGTGACCAGTGCCGGGGCAACACTGATCACCAGTCCGGCGCCGATCCCTTGCAAAAACCGACAGAACAACAGCCAGCCATAGGCCGGGGCCGCGGCGCACAACAGGAATGCGGCGACACTCCACGCCAACCCGACGCGAAACACCCGCGCATGGCCGAAAATATCGCCGACGCGGCCAAATCCCAGCATCAGGCTGGCATAGGTCAGCACATAACAGATGACGACCCACTGGATCATCTGGATCGGCAGGCCGAAGCTGCGGGTGATATCGGGGAAACCGATGTTGACCGCCGTGTCGAGCGGCACAACCGAGGTGCCGAGACCGACCAAGATCAATCGCAGCAATTGCCGAGGTGTCATTTGTGGCATGCTCGCGGGTGGTGGCGAGTGGCCGGCGATTGCCGGGCGCCGGCATCAGCATTGCTCAAACGATGCTCGCGACGCAGCAACGATGTCGCCCAGTTTCCGAGAGGCGATGTGCATCACCATCAGCGGATCAGTTCCTTGCAACGGACAGGGGGCGGGCGCGCTCATACTAAGGAATGCGGACGCATCGGTACCAGTGACTTGTCGCGCTGACAAGAGATCCGGCGGGTGAATACAGAAAAGCCCCGGTCGGGGGGGACCGGGGCTTCTGTACCTGTCGGTTTGCCCGTCCGACAGGCAAATGCATCGTTGGGGGGACAAAACGATGCCGACCGGATACTGCGATGATTCGGTTCTGGTTGCAATTACTATTTAGGAACTTAACTACGAATTGCGAGATCCTGCGGATCTGTAACCGATTGGATGCCGGCTCGCCGCTGCCGAGCAGCGCCAGGGTGGGCTCCCAAACCCGGTTTCGGTCAATTAACGGATAATCCCTCCGAACCGCTGAACAGTGATCTTTATTCGGCCGCCGCTGTCACCGGCTGAATCCCGGGCTCTTCGAAGTTCTGGATCGCGCCTTTGATCGTGGCGTAGGCTGGCAGATGCGGACGCTAGCAGATGTGGGGTGGGGCTGTCGGCGCTGATCGAAGAAGTATTGCGAAGCCGACAGCGTTGGCGCCGTAGTCGCGGTCTCTGGCAAGCGCCATCGTGAGCGGCTGTGACCAGTGAGTCTTTGGCCACCAATTCGGCATCAGTGGTCTCGCGGGCTAGGACCGCATCATTCGCCGCGTCCTCGAACGCACCACTCGATGTCGCGCCGAATTCGGCCGCAAGTCTACGCACGCGCTGCACCGGCAATGCGAGGCCATGAACGCATCGCCGTCGGCGACTGCAGAGTGTAAATTTTTCCGACGCCGTGCTTATCCCATCCCTCGATAGTAGGACACCCTTCAAAACCAATTCGTTCTGTAAGAGTCGTCCATTTGATCATGTGTAAAATCGCCAAGGACAACTTGTGATTGTGTCGGAATTCCTTACATTTCACAATACATTAACCATCTAAATCATTACTGACACGTCCTCGAATTATTTGGCACGAAATTTGCCGTAATTTGTTTTGCTCGCAAAAGTCCAAAGATAAACTTTGACAAGGAGACGACAGATGAATGAACGTAAGTTTTTTGTAATGAACTTGGCAGTGTCGGCGTTGTTGGGAGGTTTGTCCTCGGCCGCTTATGCTGATCCCATAATCTACATTTCAGATACGAGTGATAATATCGGTCAGGTGGATATCGCGACCCAAAGCGTGGTTCTGGGCTCTGTGCACAATACCGGCGTAGCGCTGACCGATATTGCCTTTAATTCCACTAGTGCTTTCTATGGTACATCTTTTAGCAACTTTTACCAAATAAACCCGAGCACAGGGGCGGCAACGAATCTCGGAGCGTATACCAACGAAACCGGGATGAACGCGCTTGGACCGTCCGGAGGCACCAGTCTTATTGGCGGATCATTTCTCGATACGAATGTCTATTCGATAAATCCTGCCAGCCCGACGACCCCAACCGTTTTGAAGACAGTGAGCCAAGTGTCGGCTGGAGACTTTGCTTTTGTTGGAAGTACTCTTTATGAATCCGCTGGCACGCTCGGCAATCCGGACGAGTTGATCAATGTCAGCAATAATACTGTAGTGGGGACATTCCATGTTGGAACTATTTCGGGCCCAACGCTCGACACCGTGTATGGCTTAGCCGATGACGGCACAACCCTCTACGCCGTTAACGGTACCGATGTGTATAGCGTCGACCCGGCGACTGCGGTTTTGACCTTCCTGTTCGATTACAGCCTAGCAGAGAATGGACAGGATTTGACTGATGCGACGGGTAGCGCCTTTATAGGCGAAGGACCGACCCCCCCGACGGTACCTGAACCGAGCACGATTGCACTACTCGGTGCGGGTCTACTCGGTCTCACTCTCACTTGGCGCCGATGCCGCCAAGTGTAAAAGAAACCGACATTCCGTGCCCGCCGAAGAATTGATCGGCGTCAAGAAAGCCATCGGGAGCTTGAGCAGGTTACCGTAACAATTCCCCACCTCGTGTGGAGGCGCTGGTCGGGAGTGAGCGTGGATTCGCTTATGCCAAGAGGGGATCGACCGAGGCTGACGGCGTTCGCGCCTGTCATGGACAAAGGTACGGGGATTTTGCCCGGTTTGCCGGCGGCTGCTGGTAGGCCGGTGGATACCGGGTTCAACGGTGGCGGCTGACCTCGGACGGCGAAATATTGCTGTTGGCAGCGATCGAAGAAGGGGCTCACGCGCGGAGCGCTGGTCGCTGTCGGCCTTTGGGTCAGGCTTCGATGCTACCGAAAACCGCGTTGCCGAACCGACGCGGAACCGCGACGGCAAACTACCGGTGAATGAAGCGGGTTTAGCAGGCTTGGATCCGGGCGGGGGCCGCGCGGATGGCAGATGCGCGAACCTGAACCCGGTCCTCCTCGACCGGCAAATCAGATTAGGCAACCGTCCGCTGTCGTCACCAAGGCTCGACGGTTCAACTGCTACACGAGACCCTTCGCGGCACGGGGTATACTCCAGTATTCGTGTTCGGACATTTACATAAGAAGCACATTGTTACAAAAATTTACTAACAAGTCTCATCACATATCCTGGGATTCGCTTAGAAAAAGCCGTCGGTTGTGATAGCTTCCTTGGGTTTGCCAGACACTCTCCTCCGGTGAGTGCAGCGTTGCGATGCCGCGCTGCAGGCAAAATCAGGAGCTCTCCATGTCCTCCGGTGATCCCTTGGTTGAGACCCTCGCCCAAGACATGTCAACGGCGCCGCCGCTTTTGGACAAAGCCAGCCGCACGGTTGAAACGAATGGCCATGGAGATGGTCGTCTCGATGGCATTTTCGATCAGCATGCGCTGCTACACGCGCTGCAGGCGATGCGCGTTGGCGATTTCTCGGTTCGGTTGCCCGGCGACCAAACGGGATTGGCCGGAAAAATCGCTGACACGTTCAACGAGATCGTCGTCGCCAACGAACGGATGGCCCGCCAGTTGGAGGAGGTCGGCCATGTCGTCGGCCGCGAAGGCAGGACACGGCGCCGGGTTCGGTTCGGCCTGTCCGAAGGCGCATGGGGCGAGATGGAGACATCGGTCAATACCCTGATCGACGATCTTTTATGGCCGACGGCGGCAGTGACCCAGGCGATTACGGCGGTGGCCCAAGGCGATCTGCTGCGGACAGTCCCATTGGACGTCGATGGGCGGCCGTTAAAGGGCGAGTTTCTGCGCTCGGCCACGATCGTCAACACGATGATCAAGCAACTCGGCGTCTTCACCTCCGAGGTGACGCGCGTGGCGCGCGAGGTTGGCACCGACGGCAAGCTCGGTGGCCAGGCGCAGGTCCGCGAGGTCAGCGGCGTCTGGAAAGACCTGACCGAGAGCGTCAACTCGATGGCCAGCAACCTGACCGCACAGGTGCGCAACATCGCCGAGGTCACGATCGCCGTCGCCAGTGGTGACCTGTCGAAAAAGATCACCGTCGATGTGCGCGGCGAAATCCTGCAGCTCAAGGAAGCCATCAACACGATGGTCGACCAGCTGCGTTCGTTCGCCTCCGAGGTGACGCGGGTGGCGCGCGAGGTCGGCACCGAGGGCAAGCTTGGCGGCCAGGCGCTGGTCCCGGGCGTCGCCGGCACCTGGAAGGATTTGACCGACTCGGTCAATGCGATGTGCGGCAATCTGACCGATCAGGTGCGCAACATCGCCAATGTGACAACCGCGGTCGCGCGCGGCGACCTGTCGCGCAAGATCACCGTCGATGTCCGCGGCGAAATCCTCGAACTCAAAGACACCATCAACACGATGGTCGACCAGCTTAATGCCTTCGCCTCGGAGGTCACCCGGGTGGCGCGCGAGGTCGGCACCGAGGGCCGCCTCGGCGGCCAGGCGCAGGTGCCGGGTGTGGCCGGCACCTGGAAGGATCTGACCGACAGCGTCAACTTCATGGCCGGCAACCTGACGGCGCAGGTACGCAATATCGCCGAGGTTTCGACCGCGATCGCCCGCGGCGACCTGTCGAAGAAGATCACGGTCAATGTCAGCGGCGAGATCCTGCAGCTGAAGGAGACCATCAACACGATGGTCGACCAGCTCAACGCCTTTGCCGGCGAAGTCACCCGGGTCGCGCGCGAGGTCGGCACCGATGGCCGGCTCGGTGGGCAAGCCAATGTGCTCGGCGTCGCCGGCACCTGGAAGGACCTGACCGAGAGCGTGAATTCGATGGCGGGCAATCTGACCGCCCAGGTCCGCAACATCGCCGAAGTCGCCACCGCCATCGCCAGCGGCGACTTGTCAAAGAAGATCACGGTCAATGTCAGCGGCGAGATCCTGCAGCTCAAGGACACCATCAACACGATGGTCGACCAGCTCAACGCCTTTGCCGGCGAAGTCACGCGGGTCGCAAGGGAGGTCGGCACCGAGGGCAAACTGGGCGGTCAGGCGGAGGTCAAGGGCGTCGCCGGAACCTGGAAAGATTTGACTGACAGCGTCAATTACATGGCGGGCAACCTGACCGGTCAGGTGCGCAATATCGCCGAGGTCGCTACCGCCGTCGCGCGCGGCGACTTGTCGAAAAAGATCACGGTCAATGTCAGCGGCGAGATCCTGCAGCTGAAGGAGACCATCAACACGATGGTCGACCAGCTCAACGCCTTCGCCGGCGAGGTCACCCGTGTCGCACGAGAAGTCGGGACCGAAGGGCGGCTCGGCGGCCAGGCGGCCGTCCCCGGGGTCGCCGGCACCTGGAAGGATCTGACCGACAGCGTCAACTCGATGGCCGGCAACCTCACCGGCCAGGTGCGCAATATTGCCGAAGTCGCCACCGCGATCGCCAATGGCGACCTCTCCCGCAAAATCACCGTCGATGTTCGGGGTGAGATCCTGCAGCTCAAGGAAACCCTGAACACGATGGTCGATCAGCTGAACCGTTTTGCCGGCGAGGTGACACGCGTCGCCCGCGAGGTCGGCACCGAGGGGCGGCTCGGCGGCCAGGCGCAGGTGCCGGGTGTCGCCGGCACCTGGAAGGATCTGACCGACAACGTCAACTCGATGGCGGGCAATCTGACCGGGCAGGTGCGCAACATCGCCGAGGTCACGACCGCGGTCGCGCGCGGCGACCTGTCACGCAAGATCACCGTCGATGTCAAAGGCGAGATCCTCGAGCTCAAGAACACGATCAACACGATGGTCGATCAGCTCAACGCCTTCGCCTCGGAGGTGACGCGCGTCGCCCGCGAGGTCGGCACCGAAGGCAAGCTTGGCGGCCAGGCGGCGGTGCCGGGTGTGGCCGGCACCTGGAAGGACCTGACCGACAACGTCAATTTCATGGCCAGCAATCTGACCGGCCAGGTGCGCAACATCGCCGAGGTCGCCACCGCCATCGCCAGCGGCGACTTGTCAAAGAAAATCACCGTCGATGTGCGCGGCGAGATCCTGCTGCTGAAGGAGACGCTCAACACCATGGTCGAGCAGCTCCGTTCCTTTGCCGCCGAAGTGACGCGCGTCGCCCGCGAAGTCGGCACCGAGGGCAAGCTCGGCGGTCAGGCGGTGGTGCCGGGTGTCGCCGGCACCTGGAAGGATTTGACCGACAACGTAAACCTGCTCGCCGCCAACCTGACGACGCAGGTCCGCAACATCGCCGAGGTCACAACCGCGGTCGCGCGCGGCGACCTGTCACGCAAGATCACGGTCGACGTCAAAGGCGAGATCCTCGAACTCAAGAACACGATCAACACGATGGTCGACCAGCTCAACGCCTTCGCTTCGGAGGTGACGCGCGTCGCCCGCGAGGTCGGCACCGAAGGCAAGCTCGGCGGCCAGGCGGCGGTGCCGGGTGTGGCCGGCACCTGGAAGGACCTGACCGACACGGTCAACGTCATGGCCGCCAACCTGACCGAGCAGGTGCGCGGCATCGTCAAGGTCGTCACCGCCGTCGCCAATGGCGATCTCAAACAAAATTTGGCGGTCAAATCGATGGGCGAGGTCGCCGCACTCGCTGAAACCATCAACAACATGACCGACACGCTGGCCATCTTTGCCGATCAGGTCACCAGCGTTGCGCGCGAAGTCGGTGTCGAGGGCCGTCTCGGCGGCCAAGCGAATGTGCCGGGTGCCGCCGGCACATGGAAGGACCTGACCGGCAACGTCAATCTCCTCGCTGCCAATCTGACGACGCAGGTCCGCGCGATTGCCGAAGTCGCCACCGCCGTGACCAAGGGCGATTTGACCCGCTCGATCCAGGTCGAGGCTCGCGGCGAAGTCGCCGAGCTCAAAGACAACATCAACACCATGATCGACAATCTGCGGCTCACGACCGACCGCAATACCGAGCAGGACTGGCTCAAGACCAACCTCGCCCGATTTACCAATATGCTGCAAGGCCAGCGCGACTTGGCGACGGTCGGCCGGATGCTGCTGGCCGAGCTGGCGCCGCTGGTCAATTCGCAGAATGGCGTCATCTACCTGGCGGAGGGAGAATCCGGTCTGAAACTGCTTTCGGCGTTCGCCGACGGTGCCGCGCCGCACTGCCACCCTGAGCAACTTCGTATGAGCCAGGGTCTGGTGGGTCAGTGTGCGGCCGATGCGCGGCGCATGTTGATCACCGAGATCCCGGAAGAGGTGGTGCCGGTCACCTCCGGGCTGTTCAAGGCGGCGCCGAAAAGCGTGATTGTGCTGCCGATCCTGTTCGAAGGGCAGGTCAAGGCGGTCATCGAGCTTGGAACTCTTGGGACGTTCACCGAACTGCAGATCTCATTTCTCGACCAGCTGACCGCGAGCATTGGCATCGTGTTGAACAGCATCGAGGCGACGATGCAGACCGAGGGTCTGCTGACCCAATCGCAGAATCTGGCGACGGAACTGCAGACGCAACAGCGTGAACTGCAACAGACAAACGAGCAGCTCGAGCAGAAGGCCCAGCAGCTCGAAGAACGCAACGTCGAGGTCGAGAGAAAGAACCAGGAAATCGAGCAGGCGCGTCGGGCTCTTGAAGAAAAAGCCACCGAGCTGGCCGCGGCGTCAAAATACAAATCGGACTTCCTTGCCAACATGTCGCATGAGCTGCGCACGCCGCTCAACAGCATTCTGATCCTGGGCCAGCAGCTCGGCGACAATCCCGAGGGCAATTTGAGCGCCAAGCAGGTCGAGTTCGCCCGCACGATCCACAGCGCCGGCACCGATCTGATGAACCTGATCAGCGACATCCTGGATCTGTCGAAAATCGAGTCCGGTACGGTCACGGTCGATGTCGAGGAGGTCTTTTTCTCGACCCTCCAGGACATGGTGGTCCGGCCGTTTCGCCACGAGGCGGAGAACCGGCGGCTGTCTTTTGACGTGCAGCTCGATCCGACGCTCGATCGCAGCCTGATTACCGATTCGAAGCGGCTGCAGCAGGTATTGAAGAATCTGTTGTCAAACGCCTTCAAATTCACCGAACAAGGCGGAGTCAAGCTCAGCATCCATCCGGCGGTCAGCGGCTGGAGCGCGGATCACCCGGTGCTGGGCAACGCACCCCAGATCGTCGCCTTTGAAGTGTCCGACTCCGGCATCGGCATCCCGCCGGAAAAGCAGAGGATCATTTTCGAAGCCTTTCAGCAGGCAGACGCCAGCACCAACCGCAGGTTTGGCGGCACCGGTCTCGGTCTGGCCATCAGCCGCGAGCTGTCAAGTCTACTCGGGGGCGAGATTCAGCTGCGCAGTGCGCCGGGTGTCGGCAGCACCTTCACGCTGTACCTGCCGCTCAGATATGTCGGGCCGGCTGCGGCCAGTCCGGTCGCCTCGAACTCGGCGTCGCCGCCTGTCGCCACGCCAGCCCTGGCTGCAGTCCGACGGGCTGAGCTTCCGATCGAGCCGGTATCGGACGACCGAGCGATATTGGAGCCGGGCGACACAGTCTTGCTGATCGTCGAGGACGACCCGCACTACGCTCGCATACTGGCCGACCTGGCGCATGATGCCGGGCTCAAGGTCCTGGTCGCGATGCGCGGCGCCGATGCGCTGGCATTGGCGCGCGAATACCAGCCGACCGCGGTTTCGCTCGATGTGTTTCTGCCGGATATGCTTGGCTGGACGGTCCTGAGCCAGCTTAAACAGGATCCGATGACGCGGCACATCCCAGTCCAGATCGTCACCCTTGACGAGGATCGCCAGCATGGGCTGGCGCGCGGCGCGTTCTCGTTTGTGACCAAGCCGTCGACCACCGCAGATCTCAAGGCGGCGATCGCCAGGATCACCGACTTCGTCAAGCCGCGACGCCGCCGCTTGCTGGTGATCGAAGACAACCCGGGCGAGCAACTCGGCATTTCCGAACTGCTCGGCTGCGACGACATCGATGTCGTGCTTGCCAGCACCGGTTCAGATGCCCTGAAAATCCTGCGCGGCCAGCAAATCGACTGCGCTGTGCTCGATCTGCGGCTGCCCGACATGTCCGGGTTCGACGTGCTCGCGGCGATCCGGGACGATCCGGCGCTGTCGGATCTGCCGGTTGTCGTGTTCATCGGCAAAGAGCTGTCGTCAGACGAAGAGGCCCAACTTCACGGGATTGCTCGCAGCGTTGTCGTCAAGGGCGTTGAATCACCCGAGCGGCTGCTGGACGAGACAGCGTTGTTTTTGCATCGGGTCGTTGCCGACCTGCCGTCGGAAAAACAGAAGATGCTCGAACGGCTGCACAGCTCGGACGAGGATCTGATCGGTCGAACCGTACTGCTCGTGGACGACGATGCCCGCAACATCTTCGCGTTGAGCAGTGTCCTCGAACGCCGCGGGATGAACGTCCTGACGGCGACGACAGGAAACGAGGCGATCGGCCTTGTCGAGAAAACCCCTGGCTTGGCCATCGTGCTGATTGATATCATGATGCCGGAAATGGATGGATATCAGACGATAGAGGTGATCCGCGCCAACCCGACATTCCGGCGGCTGCCGATCATCGCGCTGACCGCCAAGGCGATGAAGGGCGATCGGGAAAAATGTCTCGAGGCCGGGGCTTCCGATTATCTGGCCAAGCCGGTCAATACTGAACAGTTGCTCTCGGCGCTGCGGATGTGGCTGCATCGCTAGCGGGGAGGAAGCAACCGTGATCGACGAAGAAAGCGTCGACATTCTCCTCGTCGATGACCAGCCTGCCAAGTTGCTCAGCTACGAGGCGATACTTGCGGTATTGGGCGAAAACCTGATCAAAGCCGGCTCGGCGACGGAGGCGCTGGAGCAGCTGTTGAAGCGGCAAATCGCTGTCATCTTGATCGACGTTTGCATGCCCGATCTCGATGGTTTCCAACTCGCGGCGATGATTCGCGACCATCCGCGGTTTCAAAAAACG
>DATJLK010000243.1:0-13230 GCA_035509615.1 Allostellaceae bacterium
GAATGGTACCCGATCGGCGGCCGCGTCTATCTCGGGATGGATCCCGGCTCGCGCATGCGCTAGCGCCGAGGCTCATTCAGGCGGGCGCGATCGCGTCATCGTCCGACGCGCGTTGGCAAGAAACCTGTTCGTAAGTGAAGCGATGCCCCGCAAGCCGGCATCATCGGCCTGATCCCGCCATCCGCGCCTTGCTCGGGGCTCCGCCAGTCGTCAAGGCGGAATGCGCGGGTCCAGGTCCGGGCAAGGGCGTGCGCCGGGTTGCATCCGATACCGTTGTCTCCGCGGGCAAGACTCCGAGCCCTACAGCAGGCTGCCGCCATCGACCGGGATGATGGCGCCGTTGACAAAGGTCATCGTCGTCGCCAGCCCGAAGATCACCGCCGCCACTTCTTCGGGCTCGGCGATCCGCTTCAGCGGGTTGCTCGCGATGCGTTGAGCGCGCTGCTGCGGCGTCCACATCGCGGTCATCGGCGTCTCCATCAGGCTGGGGGCGACGGCGACCACCCGGATCTCGGGCGCCAGTGCTCGGGCCAGCGACATCGTCATCGCATGAACCCCCGCCTTGGCAGCGGCGTAGGCGATGTTGCTGCCGCCGCCGCGAACCCCCGAGACCGAACCGACATTGACGACAAGGCCATGCCCGCTCGCCTTCAGCAATGGCTGGAAGGCGCGCACCGTGGCGAAATAGCCGCGCAGATTGACCGCCAGCACAAAATCGAAGAACGCGTCGTCGAGGGCGCGCAGATCGGCATGCGGGATGACCCGGGTGCTGCCGGCGTTGTTGACGAGGATGTCGAGCCGACCCTCGGTGGCGCCGACCGCGGCGGCGAGAGTCTCGATCGCGCCGGTATCCTGGGCCGGCGTCCGGCTGGCGCGATGGCCGGCGCCGGGCAGGCTCCTGATCAGCCGGTCGGCTGCCTCGGCATCGCTGCCAAAGGTGATGACAACCCGCGCCCCGGCATCGGCGAAGAGTCGCGCCGCCGCCGCACCAAGGCCTTTGCTGCCGCCCGTCACCAGCGCCACCCGCCCGTCGAGCATGCCCATCGTCCTGCCCTCGCTTGTTCTCGCTGCGGCTCAGCCTCCGTTATCAGTCTTCGGCCGCCAGCGCCGGGGTCGGGTCGAGGGTTTTCATGAACTCGATCAGATAGGGCTTCCACACCTCGGCGTAGAAATGGGTGAAATGACCGTGGGTCTTCTCACCCGCCGGGATCAGGACGTAGCGCCCGTGGCGCACCCGCCGCATCGCCCGCTCGACGGTGCCGAGTTCGGGGGGATTGGCTTCGTCCTCCGCGGCGTTGATCAACAGCACTTTGGCCTTGATCTTGTCGAGATCGGGTTCGGGATCGTAATCCATGATCGCTTCGATCGCCCATAAGGCGTCGTTAGCATCACCGCGAGCGGCCTGGGCGACCCGCTCCTCATAGAGCTTGTCGGCGGCGGCGCGGGTCGGTGCCATCTCCTGGATGCGCGTGGCGCTTTCGGTGCGCAGCGAGTTCGCCGCCGCGGTCCAGATGTAACGGCTCGGATTTTTCACATAATCGCCGTTGTTCCACTCCGGATCGTGGCGGATCGCCTCGGCCGCGGCGCGCCGGCTGATCCAGTTGCGGCCGCTGATCTGGATCGGCTGGCACGACAATGGCACCACGCCGTCCATCAGGTCGGGGTACATCTCGGCCCACATCCAGGCGTGCATGCCGCCCATCGAGCTGCCAATGACCAGACGCAGATGAGCGATGCCAAGATGCTCGGTGATCAGCCGATATCCGGTTTCGACCATGTCGTGATAACGGTAATGGGGAAATTTCCCCTTGAGCCCGTCCGACGGCTTGCTCGACCCGCCGCGACCGATCGCATCCTGCATGATCATGAAATAGTTTTCGGCATCGAGCGGCTGCCCGGGTGCGAACAACTCGTCGGCAAGGCTCGGGCGCAACCAATTGGCGCCGGTGCCGGTATTGCCCTGCAGCAGCAGCACGCCGTTGACGATCTTGCCCTCGGCGTCGCGCCGCGCCGTGCCGAGGGTGCGGTAATGGAGCTTCAGCTCGGGCAAGGTCTCGCCGCTGCGGAAGGTGTAGTTCCTGATGACGAAATCGCCCTCTTGATAATTCGGCCATGAAGTCTGAGCAGGCATTCGCAGATCCCCGATGTCGGTTCGCGAGGATCATAGGGGCTGCCGGCGCTCAGAGAAAGCCGGCGCCTCCCCGCTGAGCTCTGCGGCTCGGCACATTGCAACGCAGCGCCGCATCGGGTTGTATGCGCGCCGTTGAACGAGGGAGTGCCGGATATGGTCATCGCAGTCGAGCCGCCGAAACGCCTCACCAACCGCATCGCGCTGTGGAACCACTGCGAGAACCCGTACCCGTTTGTCCCGAACGAGGTTCTGGAGCAGGCCCCCTCGGTGCGGGCGAGCCTGCCGAACAAATATTGCGATCCCAGGATCGCGGCGCGGCTTTATGACGAGGTGTTTGACGAATATCGGCTGTGCGACGACATCGGCATCCATATCGTCACCAACGAGCACCATTCGGGGATCAATAATCTGTGGGCGGCGAGCCCGGTGATCACCGGTGTCGTCGCGCGGATGACGCGCAATGTTCGCATCCTCTCGCTCGGCACCCTGATCACGGTGCGACCCGACCCGGTGCGCGTCGCCGAGGAATACGCGACGATCGACATCCTGTCGCGCGGCCGGCTCGAGATCGGCTTTGTCAAATCGGGCGCCACCGAGATGGTCTCGGGCGACGCCAACCCGATGCGCATCCGTGAGCGCGAATGGGAGGCCATCGACCTGATCGAAAAGGCGCTCGTCACGCATGACGGGCCGTTCAGCTGGGAGGGCAAATTCTTCATCCACCCGCATGTCAATATCTGGCCGCGGCCCTATCAAGAGCCGCGTCCGGATTTCTGGGCCGCGACCAGCGATTTGCCGACCTGTGCCGAACTCGGACGGCGCGGCATGGTCAATACACTGCTGTTTGGCGGCTATGAGCGCACTCGGCAGGCGTTTGACGCCTACAAGACCGCCCGCGCCGAGGCCGGTTTGCCGGCGGCGGGCGAAGACCGGTTTTCCTATATGGCGTTCTGCTATGTCGGCGATACTGACGAGGAGGGGCTGCGGATCGGCCAGAAAATAGCCTGGTTCCTGACGGTCAGCATCAAGAGCGCGCCGCAATTCTCACGGTTTCAGCCAGGCGCGGTGGCCCCGGAGATGGCGCCCGCGGCATGGCGCACCGGCGCCACAAGGCGCCCGCGCCCGACCAATCTCGACGCCGACGCGCTGATCGGCCAAGGCCAGATGTTCGCCGGCAACCCGGATACTGTCGTCCGGCAGATCAAGGAGTTCCGGCGCCGGGTCGGCGGTGTCGGCCAGATCATCATGATGACGCGGCAGGGGCTCGTCACCCATGCCGAGGCGGAGCGCAGCTTTTCGCGTGCGGCCCAGGCGGTGCTGCCGCAACTCCAGGATCTGCCGCCGATCGATGCGGACGAAATACGGTGGGAAGCCCGGCACGCGGCGGCAAAATGAGCGAGCTCGACCGTCTCCGAATAGGCCCGATCGAGGCCGAGATTCTGCGTCGGCAAGCGAAACCGGCCGGCGGCCCGACCTTCCTCCTCGTGCACGGCATCAACAATATCGGCGCGACGGCGCCGTTTCTCGAATGGCTCGCCGAGCACGGCGAAATTGTTGCACCCTCGCATCCGGGGTTTGGCGCCTCGCCGCGGCCGGCCGATTTCGACACGATGTACGACCTCACGCTGTTTTATCGCGGCGTGCTCGATGCGCTGCCAGCCGACCGGATCACGATGATCGGCTTTTCATTTGGCGGATGGATCGCCGCCGAGGTCGCGGTCGGCGGCCATCCCAAGCTCGACCGGCTGGTTCTGGTCGATCCGGTCGGGATCAAGCTCGGCGGGCGTGAGGAGCGCGACATCGCCCACTTCTTCAACACCTCACCTGCAGAGCTGAGCCGGCGCGCCTGGCACGACCCCGCGAACTGCCCGCCGGGCAGCTACGGGGTCGGCTGGCATACGCTGATCGGCGACACGATGAGCGACGAAGACATGATCGGGCTGGCGCGCAACTGGGATGCGCTGTGCCTCTACGCATGGCGACCGCATATGTACAACCCGCAGCTGAAACAGTGGCTGCACCGGATCGCGGTGCCGACCCTGGTCGTATGGGGCGCGAGCGACCGGATCGTCAGCCCCGAATACGGGCGCGCCTATGCCGGGCTGATTCCGGGCGCCCGGTTCGAGCTCATCGAGGCAGCCGGACATCACCCGGAACTCGAACAGCCGCGTGCGTTTGTCGAATGCGTCGCGCGCTTTCTGAGCAACCGGGTGTGAGGGGTTCCGGTCGATGATGTTTATCGTTCGCACCGTCGGCGAGACGGCGGCACTGCCAGCGGCGCAGATCAAGGCGCGGCGCAAGACGCCCGACATCGTCCCGAATGCGACCGGCAGGACCGATTATTTCTGCGTCGGCACGGCCGAAGACATTTCGGCATTGCGCGCCGGCGGCCTGGAGGTCGTCGAGCTGCGCGACGGCTGGTATGCCGACGACACCGGCGGCGGGATCGGGATCTCGGGACACGGGAAATATTGGGAAATCCGCGACACCCCGTTCACCGTCCGCGAGTTGGTCGGCCCGGCGGGCGAACCCGAACCCGGCGAACCGGGCGGCACACTCGTCAACGTCAGAGGCGCGATATTCGGAGTCTAGCGGGTCTTTTTTCGAGCACAAACCGTTCGGTCCAGGCGCCGGCTCCCGGGGCGCTCGCCGTGCCTCGACGGCCGACCGAATCAGCGCTAAACCGCGGTTGATCGCAGCACCACAGGGGTAGCATCCTCCGGCGATCGTCAACGGGAGAAGACATCGGATGCCGGTGGGTTCGATCCTCGTCTATGTCACCAGCGACGTGGATAACGCTCTGGGCGAAAATGTCCTCAAGCTCCCACTGCTGCTGGCGCTCAGCGCCGGCTTTCCGTCCGCCAAAATCGCGTGGGTCCCGGGGACCAGCGGGGCATTCCATTTGCGCCACGATCTTGCCCCGTTGGTTGACGGGCGGATCGGCGAATTCATTACCGATCTCGACATTCCGGTTGACCCGCGATCGTCGCTGCGCGCCCGGCATCCGATACTCAAGCGCCATTTTGATCTGATCATCGATACGCAGCGTTATCTTGGACGCACCCTGTTTTTGCGGCGGATCCCGCATCGCCGCTTTATCAGCGGCACATGGCGTTATCTGTTTTCCAGTGCCGCGCCACCCCGAGGCTTGTCGCGGCGACCACCGCGATTGACCGACAAGCTCTTGGGACTGGCCGCCGCGGCGGCAGGTCACGAGCTGCCGGTCGCAAACCCGATCCCGCTGCCGCCGGCGCTGCGGGCTCGCGCCGCGGAATTATTGCCGACGGGTCCGACCTATGTCGCGTTTGCGCCCGGCGCCGGCGTCAAGCACACCGGAAAATGCTGGCCGCTCGACCGCTTTGTCGCGCTGGCGCGTCAGCAGGCTGAGCGCGGGCGGATGCCGGTGTTTCTGATCGGGCCGGCGGAACGGGGCTGGTATCAGGAGTTGCGCGCGGCGGTACCCGGGGCGCTGTTCCCCGAGCAGCAGAACGACGCCGCGCCGCCGGGCGCGAGCGGCGGTCCAAGCCTGGTAGCGGCACTCGGAGAACGGGTCGCGGCGGCGGTTGCCAATTGCTCGGGTGCCGGCCATCTTCTCGCCGCCGGCGGCGCCCCGATGGTGTCGCTCTACGGTCCGACGCGGCCAGAGAAATATGCGCCGTTCGCGCGCGCGCTGATCTGCCTCAAGGCCCAGGATTTCGGGTCCGAGCGCGTCGATGACATCCCATTGAACGCCGTCGCCGAGGCAGTCGAGCGGCAGGTTGCGGTCGGCCCGGCTTTCGCTGCACGACCGCCCGCCGAGATGACGGCGGCGCCCGCGCCGGACAAGCCGCCCCTGCTGGCGCCAATTTCGGCGGGTGAGCTTTTTGACAAGATCGCGATCCTGGCAATCAAAGCCGAGCGCATGACCGACCCGATCAAGCGCGCCAACGTGTTGCGCGAACTTGCCGCCCTCGGGTTGATCCGCGACCGCAACGTTGCACTGCCGTCGGAAGGGGTGGCGCTAGTACAACAACTGAGCGCGATCAATCGCGATCTTTGGGATATCGAGGACAGCCTCCGTCAATTGGAGTTTGAGAAGCGGTTCGACGATCGTTTTATCGAATTGGCGCGCGGCGTGTACCGCAGCAATGATCGCCGCGCCGCGGTCAAACGGCAACTCAACGAATTGACCGGTTCGGCGATCATCGAGGAAAAATCGTATCGGGGATGACCGGATCGACGCGTTGAGCGGGCGACTTTGGCGGTTGGAACTGGATCGATCCTTCCCGCTTTTGTCATCGCCGCAAGACGGCTGCGACGCGATTTCGATGGAACGACACCGCGCCAAATGTCAAATTCTGGACCCGGAGACGAACCTGCGGGTGCGCTTGACCGCGCGAACGAAACCTTTGGAGCGCCGATCATGGCAGACCCGCAACACGGCGATCGGCGATGACGCAAAATGATACTCTGCCCGACCGGGCGCGGGCGCTGATCGATTTCTGGTTTGGGCCGCCCGAGGATCCGTTGCGCGAACGGCATCGCGAGATATGGTTCAGGAGCACCGAGGAATTCGACGCCGCGCTGCGCCGCGAGTTTTTTGCTGATCACGAAGATGCGGCCGCGGGTAGGCTGGCTTCGTGGGAAACCTCGCCCGAGGGAGCCCTCGCACTGGTGTTGCTGCTCGACCAGGTGCCGCGCAATATTTTCCGCGGCTCGCCGCGCACCTATGCGACGGATGCCGCCGCGCGCGCCGCGGCCGATCGTGCGCTTGCCCGCGGCTTTGACGAGATGGTGGCGTCGACTTGGCGGATCTTCTTCTACATGCCGTTCCATCATAGCGAGGACCTCGCCGACCAGCGGCGCGCGGTGGCGTTGTCCGCAGCGCTGCCGCCGCGAAATCCCGAACGCCGCGGCGGTTCGCTGCGGCGCTACGGGCGCCCCTATGTCGAGGTCATCGAGCGCTTTGGCCGTTTTCCGCACCGGAACAAGATCCTCGGCCGCGAATCCTCCGCCGACGAACTGGCTTTTCTCGAAGAATGCGACCGGCGCCTTCGCCGAACCCTGGACCCGCCGAAACCCGTTGTGCCGGCGCCGCTGCAGCACCAGCCGAAACCCGCCGAAGGCTGAGCGGCTGCACGCATCCCAAGGTCGTAACCTCCGCCAGAACCGCCCTATCCGAACCCACTCCCGCCTGATCGACCACCGCCATCGGCCGGGGACCATGCCCGCCGCCAGCACCGATATCGGCGTCACCGAGATCCAGCAAGCCGCGCGCCTTGCTGGCTTCTTGCGGGCAGTGTCCGCGCCCCCGGAGTGACGCTCCGGGGTACTTCTTCAGGCGCGCACCAGCCAGCCAGCATCAGGGCTGATGCTTGCCCGCGCCGGCGGATCGGCGCAGAATCTGAGCACTGCCTCACCCAAGGGCGGAAAACACGGGGGAAACGCAGTTGAAATCGCTCGGATGCGCTCTGCTGATAGCGGGACTGCTGGGCTGCAGTCTGGCGCCGGCATTTGCTCAAACCCTGATCATCGGCAGCGATAACAAGCAAGGGTTCGACCAGAATTTCAAGCCGATCTTGCGCGAGCCCGGCCACGATACGTTATCAATCCTCGATATTTCCAAGCCGGAGATGCCACGGATCACAGCGACGATCCCGCTGATGAACTCGTTCGTCGGACCGCCGACCAATCTGGCGATCACACCCTCGGGCGATCTGGCGCTTGTCGCCAATTCGCTGATGCCGGCGATCCAGGGTTGGGGGCGTCGCCTGGTGCCCGACAACAAAGTGTTTGTCGTCGATCTGAAGGCGAGCCCGCCACGGATCATCGGCACGATTACCGTCGGCAAGCAGCCATCGGGGATGGCAATCAGCCCGCGCGGCGATCTCGCACTCGTCGCCAATCGTGGCGACGGGACGATCTCGGTGCTCGCAATCCGCGGCAGAGATGTCCTCGTCGTCGGCACGGTGCCGATCGGCACCCCGGAAGACCAGGTCTCCGCGGTTGCCATCACTCCCGACGGCAAGCATGCGCTGGCGACCAAACCGGCCGCGAACAAGGTGGCGCTGCTCAGCATTGACGGCGACAAGCTCACCTATGACAAGCGCGACCTGCCGACCGGGATCTTTCCGTACAACGTCGCGATCACGCCCGACGGCAAACTCGCCTTGACCGCCGACAACGGCAATGGCGGCGGCTCGGACGGCAATGTCGATACGGTCGGGGTCATCGATCTTGCCGCCAGCCCGCCACGCGTCATCGGCCACGTGACTGTCGGTGATTCGCCCGAAGGCCTGGCGATCAGCCCCAAGGGCAATCTCGCGGTATCCGTCCAGGCGGAGGGCTCGAACACGGCGCCGTCAGTCTTTTACCATCACGCCGGCGGCAGCGTCGCGGTGCTGGCGATCGACGGCGACAAGGTCTCAAAGGTCGGTTCGATTACCGTCGGTGCACTGCCCGAAGCGGTCGCGTTCAGCGCCGATGGCAGCCACATTTATGTCGGCAACTTTATTGACGGTGACTTGTCGGTCCTGCGCGTCGACGGCACCAGCGTGACCGATACCGGGCAGCGTCTCAAGCTGCCGGGTCAGCCCGCCTCGATGCGCGCCGGGCCGCAATAAAGGGGCTTCTGAGCAAAGGTGCTGCTGAGCCGGGCCGCGATCGGCCGGCGCATCGCGGGAACGCCCGTTCGACGCCAGGTCGGATGGCACGATCAGCAATCGGGGTTCGCTGCCTGCCGGTGTCGCCGGCGTCAAAGGTTATCGCCTGACAAGACCAGCCAACAACCGATCTTTCGGCGGATCGAAAGCCCGATCCGGGCAGGTCCGACCGGCTCTCGACAAGCGTCTCGTTGCAGTGCAACGTACGAATTCCATCGGATCGGGCCCAAACCGGGAGAGACCAGCCTTGCGCGAATTTATGAAGAGCCTGGCGATCCAGCGCCGGGTCGTCGGCGCCCTGATCATGCGCGAGGCCTACACCCGTTTTGGCCGTGAAAATCTCGGCTTTGCCTGGATATTTGGCGAGTTCCTGGTATTTGCGCTGCCGGTCATCGCGATGTGGTCGATCATCCGCGGCCGCTATGAGCATGGTCTTCTGGTCGTGCCGTTTGTGTGGAGCGGCTATCTGCCGATCATGCTGTTTCGCCATATGGGCGGCCACATGCTGCGCGGCATTCGATTGAACATGTCGCTGCTATACCATCGTAACGTGACCCCGTTCGATGTCGTATTCAGTCGCATGCTGCTCGAGATCCTCGGAAATTACGGGTCGGCGGTTTTTTCATTCTTCCTGTTGATGAGCATCGGACAATTCAAGTGGCCGTATGACATGCCGCTACTCTTCCTCGGCTATTTTTACATGACGTGGTGGTGCGTCGCCGTGGGCCTCGTCATCGCCGCGTTCAGCGAGCGCTCGCCGGTCTTCGAAAGGGTCTGGTCGCCGTTATCCTACATGTATCTGCCGATTTCCGGCTTTATGTACATTGCTGACTGGCTGCCGGCCAAACTGCGCCCGATCTTGTTGACCTTCATGCCGGCATTGCCGTGCTACGAGATGATCCGCAATGGCATCTTTGGTCCGGTGTTTCGTTTTTATTACGACATCCCGCGACTGACCTTTATTCTCGCCGCCATCACGGTGTTCGGACTCCTCGGGTTGCGCGACGTGCGCCGACATCTGATCAACGAAAGCTGATCACCGACCGCGCCCGTTGTATCGTCAAGACATTCCCCCGCGGTCCGGAGCCGGACGCGAGTTTTGCGGATGGAGGATCAAGTCTCGTCTCGACGGAGGAGATCACTTTGCCAGCGGGGCGAGCAGGCCGCCATTGATGGAAACCGACTTGACCTTGTAGCTTGGCGCCGACCACGGACCGGTAATCAGAACCTGCGCGCTTCCGAGCTTGGGAAGTTGCTGCCGCCAAAGATAGTCGAGGCTATGCGAGATCAGATCGACTGTCCCGCTGCCCAGGACCGACATCTTTGGTGACGCGATCTTCAGATCGGCATTGTGGAGAATGCCGCCGGTGATCGTGCCTGATCCCGACAGCGACTGAAATTGAATGGTTTTTGGCGACGTATAAGCGAATGGGCCGGAAAATTTCCTTGTCAGGTTGACGAGGCCAAGACTTGAAAAACTTCCATTTCTGAGATCGATCCGGCATTTGCCGGAGAGCGAGGAAACGATCTCCTTTTCGCTTCTGCCGGTTCCGCTCACGGCGACGGAGATGTCGCCGGTGCCCGCGAGCTGGTCAAATCCGGCAATCCCGGCGAGCAATGGCCCAGCCGCAATGCCATGCAATTCGAGATCGGTGTTGACCGCCAGTGTCCCGCCGGTCCCGTCGGCAATCAGCGTGCCGTTGGCGGTTCCGCGATAAAGTCGCATCGCAGCCAGGTCGAGCATCAGTCGGCCATGATCCAGATGCAGCCCAAACGTGCTGTTGTCGAGCTTGAGGTTGCGAAAATGAACGGTGTTCGCGTTGAGCGTCAGATCGGCGTCGACCAGCTGCAGCGGCTTTAGATCAATCGGGGCCGTGTTCCAGTGCGGCGGGCGAGCCGCGCGGGGTGGCCCCGACCCGCCGCCCTCACCCGTTTCAGCATCCAATCCGGTTTTGGCGTCCGCGACTTTGGGGCTGGGCAGCGGGTCGGGCGGTCCGTCTGGCGGTGTCGGCATCGCGGCACGCTTAGGCTTGAAATAGGGATCGAGATCGAGCACAGCGATCTCCAGGTGCCCTGACAGCATCGGTCTTGGGTCATCTCGCCGGAGGCTCAGCGTTCCTTGTGCCGTACTCGAATCCAGCAAGATTGCGGCTTCGGTCAGATGCAGGCGAGCCCGGGTCGCCTCGATCCTGCCGTGCAGTACGAAGTGCCCGAAACCACCTCCGCGCACCGGGAAGCGCCATCCGAGCCATTCGACCAAGGCACGCAGCGAGGGCGCGTCGACGTGGATTGCGCCGGTCATGCCGGGGCTCGGCCCTCGGTCCACCTCGCCGGTGAAATCGGCCGCGACCGGTGCCGAAAACAAGTGGAATGCCAATGGGCCGGTTCCGTCTTGCCAAAGTTGCTTGGGCGCTGCCGACGTCGCGTCGACAGTCACTGTTTGGCCGTTCCAGGTCGCCTCGCCTTTGATGTTCGCGGGCGCCGATGGTCCGGGCCTTGACAACTCGAGGTCGAGGTTTGTGACCCGAAACCTCCTGCCGCTGCGCTGATCGAGATAATCGGCCGTGCCATGAAGGATTGCCAGGTCGGGCATGATGACCGTGAAGCCAGTGTCGTTTGCCGACGATGGCATGGCTCGTTGCGGCTGCTCCGGTCTGTGGAACACCCAATTGCGGCGTCCTTCCTTGTCGATTTCGAAATGAAATGCGGGGCGCGTCAGTTCGAACCGGTCGATCTCGACCCTGCCACGCAGCAGAGGCAGGTATTTGAACGAGGCTCGGACACTTTCGGCCTGCAGCAGATCCGATTTGAAGTCGCGGGTCGGGCTCGGTAACGTGACCCCGGTCAAAACCAATCCGAGATGGGGGAACAGCGAGAGGCGCAGCGGACCGTCGATCCGCAGATCCCGACCAGTCCTTTCCTTGAACAGCGCGGTGAGTTTTGCTTTGACGATGTCGGTAGGGATCAGCCCCGGCGTAACAAGCAAAACAATAAAAATAACCGACACTGATGCGATAGCGGCAATAGCCAGCTTTCTCATCGAGAATATCCCCACCGAATACGTCGTCTCCTCAGAGCGCAAAGTTTTGAGCCGTTGGCGGCCTCGATTTAATGCGGCTTAGCAGCGCAGGCACGGGGCCAATCGGTAATTGAAAAAGCTGAGGCCGGACACAATCGTCTATTGCCGTTGTCAAGAACGCTCTTTATCGGTAGCTGGCAACGCGGCCGAGATCGTTATCGTTGTTTCGATCCTTGCGGGAACCCGATGTCGCGCGGTAGCCAACGCGGTCTGGTGTGTCGGCTTGTCAAAAGGAATATCGTTCAATCCGTCATAGGATCGATCCGGACGAAGTGAGGGTGAGCGGCGATGAGCGACGAACTGCCGACTGCGGCGCGGGTTTCGGATCCTGGGATTCGGGCGCTTTATGCTCAGGAGAACCGCTGGCAGGCCTGGCTCGATGTCGAGGCGGCATTGGCCAGGGCCGAGGCCGAACTCGGCATCATCCCACAGGCGGCGGCCGACGCGATCGCCAGCAAGGCGCGGCTGGAACTCCTCGATCGCGGCCGCATTGACGAAGGCTTTGCCCGCACCGGCCATACGATCGTGCCGCTGGTTTGGGAATTGAGCCGGGTCGTCGGGGAACCGCATGGCGGCTGGGTCCATTGGGGGGCGACAACCCAGAACATCACTCAGACCGGCGATCTCCTGGTCTTGCGCCAGGCCCATCACGTGTTTCTGCGGTTGATCGGCGACACGCTCAATGCGATGGCCGATCTTGCCGAGCGCGGCGCCGACATGCCGATCGCCGGCCGCACCCATGGTCAGCACGCCGTACCCGCGACCTTTGGCTATAAACCGGCGGTGTGGATCGACGAGATGATCCGCCATGTCGAGCGGCTGCAGCAGGCCGCGCCCCGTCTCTTTGTCGCGATGCTGGGCGGTGGTGCCGGGACCTTCGCCTCGCTCGGCGCCGGCGGGCCCAAGGTGCAGGAAGGCATCGGCCGGCAGCTGGGCATGCTGCCGATGCGGGTCCCGGCGCGCACGATCGGCGACCATCTCGCCGAGAACATCTGCCTCTTTGGGCTGATCGCCGCGACATCGGGCAAGATCGCCCGCGAACTCTACACCTTGATGAAGACCGAATTTGGCGAGGTTGAGGAGCCGGTGCCGCCGGGCACGGTGGGCAGCTCGACGATGCCGCAAAAGCGCAACCCCAAGCTGTGCCAGGACATCATTGCCGCCGCGGCCGAAGTGCGCGCCTGCGTGCCATTGGCGCTCGAGGCAATGCAGACCGAGCACGAGGCCGACCGCACGACGAGCCTGATCATGGAAGCGGCCGAGGCGCGCGCCGCGATTGCGATGGGTGACATGCTGGCGCGGCTTGCCGAAGTATTGCGCGGGCTGCGGCTCGACCCCGAGCGGATGCGCAAGAACCTCGATCTCGGCGGCGGGCTGAT
>DATJLK010000244.1:0-9832 GCA_035509615.1 Allostellaceae bacterium
GCTGCCACCATCCATGCTGAGCGTCGTCGGACCGATCTGGATCTGCGCGCGCGCCTGTGGATCGGTCCAGAACGAGCTGCCGGTCGCGAACGGATAGTTGATTCCCGCGGCCGACCATTGGTTATCGCCCGGCGCATGGAAGGCCAGGCTTCCTGCCAAATAGGTAACGGCGCCGACCCGCGATGGCGGCGCGGGCGCTGTCGCGGCGGGCAAGGCGACCGAAGATGGCGCCGGCTGCGCCGCAGCGGGTTGTGCCGAAACGGGCTGTGTGGCGAGGAGACTGAGAAGAGCAAACGCCGACCAGAAACGCATCCGGATACCGCCAGCCATGTGCAACGACAGCGGTAACGGGCTGAATGTGGCGGCTTTACGGCAAAATCCGCGATTATCGTCAGGCGCCAGCGAACAGCGGCAACTCGGCTCGATTTTGCCACAGTCGCCGACGCCGGCCGGCGCGCAGCGGCAGTCGGAAAAACCGGCTTGGCGGTTACTTCAGGTGTTCCTGCAAGCGCGGCATCAGTTCGACGAAGTTGCACGGCCGGAACCGGTTGTCGAGCTGATGCACCAGGATGCCCTCCCAGGCGTCGCGGCAGGCGCTTGGCGACCCCGGCAACGCGAACAGATAGGTCCCGCCGGCGACCCCGGCAGTCGCCCGGCTCTGGATCGTCGAGGTCCCGATCTTGTCATAGCTGAGCCAGCGGAACAGCTCGCCGAAACCGGCGATCTCCTTTTCATAAACGCTGTGGAACGCCTCGGGGGTGACGTCGCGACCGGTGACGCCGGTGCCGCCGGTCGAGATCACGACATCGATTTGCCGATCGGCGATCCAGGCGCGCAATTGGGCGACGATCGCATCCTGTTCGTCGCGCACGATCCGGCGCGCCGCGACAGAGTGCCCGGCACTCGTCGCCAGATCGGCCAGCATATCGCCGGAGCGGTCCTGGGCTGCCTCGCGGGTATCGGAAACCGTCAGGATCGCGATGTTGACGGGCAGAAACGGGCGGGTTTGATCGATCCGGCCGGGCATGGCGGCGCTCCCTCTGGTGACGCTGTCAAGATAGGTCGACTGTCAGGTCGCGCAAAGCAGCTCATCGAGGCGGGCGCGCAACGCCAGTAGATCGCGCCATGCTTCGCGCTTGCGCTCGGGTGCGCGCAGCAGAAACGACGGATGGAACATCGGCAAGGTCGGCACCGGCTGATCGAGGCCGGGGATCGCAAGGTCGAACCAGCGCCCGCGCAACCGGGTAATGCCGGGCCCCGGCGGCAACAAGGCGCGCGCCGCCGTGCCGCCGGCCAGCACCAGCAGCTTTGGCCGCACCAGCGCGATATGGCGCAGCACAAACGGCAGGCAGGCGGCGATCTCGTCGCCGGTCGGCGTGCGATTGCCCGGCGGGCGCCAATAGATGACGTTGGTGATCAGCACACCCGTCCGATCGAGCCCGATCGCCGCCAGCATGCGGTCGAGCAGTTGTCCGGCGCGTCCGACAAACGGCCGGCCGATGCGGTCTTCGTCCGCACCCGGCGCCTCGCCGATGATCATGATCGGCGCCGCCGGGTTGCCGTCGGCAATGACAGTGTTGGTCGCGGTGCGTTTCAGCGCACAGCCCTCGAACCCGGCGATCGCGGCTTCGAGCGCTTCCGGGCTGTCGGCGCGCGCTGCCAGGGCCCGCGCCGATTGCGCCGCCTCAGCCGCCGATTGGGCGAAGGCTTGCGGTGGGGTCGCTGCGAGCGCGCGCTCCGCGGGCGGTTCGGCTCCGTCCGGTTCAGGCGGCGAACCCGCCGATGACAAGGGAACCGGCGCGATCTCCGTCGCCGGCGAGCGGCGAGCCGGCCCGGTCCCCGCCCCCGCGGCGGGCGCTGCCATCGAGGCGAAGCGGTCGATCGGGATTTCACCGATCGCTTCGTCAGCCCCCATCTCGACATGCCAGCGCAACAGCGCCAGCGCCGCACGCTGCCCCTCCGTCAGCCGATCATCCGTTTGCGCCATGTCTGACGATACCACGCCGCACCACGCTGCGACCTCCCTTGTCCCGAGCCGGTCCGCACGGGCGATGCTGCAGCTTGACCTATGCCCGGCGATCGCCTACATCGGCGGCTTTGCCGGGTCGGAAAACTTCCAGGCGCCGGCGGCTGCGGTCAGCGTGATGAAAACCTACTCTGCCAAACCCTCCGATATCGACAAGAAATGGGTGCTGGTCGATGCCGACGGGCTGGTGCTGGGGCGGCTTGCCTCGGTGCTCGCCATGCGGCTGCGCGGCAAGCACAAGCCGTCCTTTACCCCGCATATGGATTGCGGCGACAACATCGTCGTCATCAACGCCGAGAAGGTCGAACTGACCGGCAACAAGCGGCAGGATGACATCTTTTACTGGCACACCGGCTATCCAGGCGGCATCAAGGGCCGCAGCAAGGGAGCGATCCTCGCCGGAAGGCATCCCGAACGCGTCGTGGAAAAGGCGGTCGAGCGCATGCTGCCGAAGGGGCCGCTCGGCCGGCAGATCTTGAAGAACCTGCGCGTCTTCGCTGGCCCCGATCATCCGCATCAGGCACAGCAGCCCGCACCGCTAGATGTCGGTGCGATGAACCGCAAGAATGTGAGGGCGTAACCGATGGCAGAGAGCGAACGGCCGGGCCAGCGCGGCCAGACGTTTCAGGGTCTCGCGAGCCTGCGTCAGGCGATGCAGGCGGCGCAGCGTCCCGCAGCACCGGCAGCCCCGACCGGGGTTCCGACGGCAGCGGTCGATGTCCAGCCCAAGCTCGACGAATTCGGCCGCGCCTACGCCACCGGCAAGCGCAAGAATGCGATCGCACGGGTGTGGATCAGGCCCGGCACCGGCGCGATCCGGGTCAACGGCAGCGACAGCCCGGTCTATTTCGCCCGGCCGGTGTTGCGCATGATCATCAACCAGCCCTTTGTCAGCACCAACCGGCTCGGCCAGTTCGACGTGATGTGCACCGTCGTTGGCGGCGGCCTGTCGGGACAGGCAGGTGCGGTGCGCCACGGCATCAGCCGGGCTTTGACCTTTTACGAACCCGGTCTGCGTCCGGTGTTGAAGAGCCAGGGTTTTCTGACCCGTGACAGCCGTGTCGTCGAACGCAAAAAGTACGGCCGTCACAAGGCCCGTCGCCGGCCGCAATATTCAAAACGCTGACCGCAGCGGCATCCGCATCCGGAGATTGCCAGCGCCGCAAGCCAATCGCGAGCCGCCATACCTCCGCCGCTGCTTGTCCAAGCAGGACGGTTACGGCACCTGATGGCTCCTCGCAATGACTGAGCGGCTGCGGCCCTGCAGATTGCGAGCACTGGTAAAAGCGATCCTGCTGCGCTGGTGTGTCGACGCCTCATGCTCCGTGATTATTGTGGTGATGGGAGAGGTGCGGATGCAAGAACAAGCGATGCTGTTCAAATGCCTGCCGGAAGGGGCGTCGATCCCAGGTCGGTTTCCGGGTCCGGTGCATGCCCGCGGGAAATGGTTCACGATCGACATCCACTGCCATGTCAGGAACGAGCAGGCGACCCGGCTCGTCGCGGGCAACGAGGAGGTGTCGCGCTGGTTTCTCGAAAGTCAGGCTGGCCCGGAGAGCCGGGCGATCAACCGGGCCAATGGCGAGCGCACCAACGAACAGAGCGTGTCGGCCGAAAAGCGCATCGAAGACATGGACCGGATGGGGATCGACATCCAGGCGATCTCGCCCGCACCGCGCCAGACCTATTATGGGGCTGATCCCGATCTCGGGCTCGCCACCGCACGTGCGATCAACGATTTCATCGCTGAAATTTGCGCTCGCCATCCCGACCGCTTTGTTGGGCTCGGCACGGTGCCGTTCCAGGCGCCGGAACTCGCAATTGCCGAACTCGACCGGCTGCACAAATCATTGGGTTTTCGCGGCATCGAGATCATGACCCATGTCGCCGGCGAGGATCTGTCGGCCGAACGCTTTCGCCGGATCTTCGCGCGCTGCGAGGAACTCGGCCTGCTGGTGTTCATGCACCCGGACGGATTTACCGAAGCGCAGCGGCTCGGCCGGCATTATTTCGCCAATGTGATTGGCAACCCGCTCGATTCAACGGTAGCGCTGCATCACCTGATTTTTGGCGGCGTGCTGCGCGACTACCCGAATTTAAAGCTGGTCGTCGCTCATGGCGGCGGCTTTCTGCCGGCCTATTCGGGACGCATTGACCACGCCGCCTCGGCGCGGCCCGATTGCTGCGAGCAGATCTCGCGGATGCCGACGACCTATCTGAAGCGGGTCTATTTCGACGCGCTCGTCTACACCCACCACCAGCTCGAATATCTGGTCGAGGAATACGGCGCCGACCATATCCTGATGGGCACCGACTACCCGGCCGATATGGGCGAGATCGATCCGGTCGGCATGATCGGCACCTGCCCCGGGCTCGACGACGCCGAACGCAAGGCGATCTTTGGCGGCAACGCCGCCCGGCTTCTCAACCTCGAGATTCCGGCGCGGCCCCGCTAGCGCTTTTCCTTCGTCCATACCGCCCCCGGGTCCGGCGGTTGGCCCGGCCCGAGGATAAACTCCGGCTGGTACCGACGATCGAAATGAGTCCCGACCTTCGTCGGGATAGGCGGGGCGAGTAATGTTGCGAACTTCCGGTTCGGGACAACAGTGTCCTGGTTCAGAAGTCCGTCAGAGTTGTTTCCAGGATTTTTCCTCGCCGCATGCCGCCGCGGCAGGCTTGCACGCCGTGGCGCCGGGGGCCTTTTCAATAACCGCGCTGCCAGTCGATAACGTTGCGCAGCGGGCGGCGATCGAGGTAGGCGCGCAGATTGTCGCAGAAGATGTCGATGCCGCCGTGCCGGTTCTCGTCGCTGGCGCCCGAGACATGCGGCGTGATCAGCACCCTCGGGTCGGACCACAGCCGGGCCGGCGGCGGGTGTTCGAATTCGCCGACATAGACATCGAGTGCCACGCCACGCAAATGGCGGCGCTGCAACGCCTCGACGAGGGCGTCTTCGTCGACGATTTCGCCACGCGCGACATTGATAAGCACGCTTTCCGGCTTCATGGCGCTAAACCGTTCGGTGTTGAACAGCCGATCGGTCTCCGGCGTCCACTGGCAGCAGATTACGACAAAATCGCTCTGCGCGAGAAACCGGTCGAGATCCGCCGGGCCGCCGATCTCGGCAAACCCGGCCGGCAACAGCACGCCAGACGGCGGCGTCCGACGGGTGCCAATGACCCGCATCCCGAGACCGGCGCACAACCGGCCGACATCCTGCCCGATGCCGCCCGCGCCGACGACGCAGGCGGTCTTGCCGTCGAGCAGCAGCGAGCGGTAGGGGCGATGGTCAAAACCGCCGGTGTCGCGATCGAGCGCAATGCGGTCAAAGCGTTTCGCGAAATATAAGATGCTTGCTACAGCATATTCGGCGATCGCGAGCGTGCTGCCGGCGCCGCGCGAAGTCGTCACGATGACATCGCTGCCCCACAGATCACCGAGCCGCAGATTGCTGGCACCGGCGGGGCGCTGGTGAAACCAGCGCAACTGCGGCGCCCGCGCCCGCAAATCGAGCGGGTAGGGCCAGCCGCCGAGCACGATTTCGGCCGCCGCCAGCAACTCGTCGCGCTGTTCGCGGGTGCCGTGGCCGAAGGATCTCGGCGGCAGATAGCGGGTCGCTGTATAGGCCGGCCAGGTGTCGCGGAGCTCGCCGTCAAACCAGCCGCCCGCGTCATTAAAGCGGACCCCCGGGTCGACGGCTTCGATCCGCGCCCGATCTGCGGCGCCAATCCGCTGGATACTCAGAATGTTGATGTCACGCATCGAGGCCGCTCGCTGTTGTCGTCGTTGGGCAGGTGTCATGCCGGCGTCTGCCGGGTCATCTGTCGACGGGCCGGGACCGCCGCGCGGGATCGAGCGGCGGCGACCGGCCGGGGTCGAACGGCGACAGATCGACCGTGTGCGCCGCGCCCTCGGCGATCAACTCGGCCATCGCCTCGCCGGTCGCCGGCGCGTTCAAAATGCCCCACACGCTGTGACCGGTGGCAACATAGGCCGCGGCAACGCCCGGCACCCGCCCGATCAGCGGTAAACCGTCATGCGTAATCGGGCGAAAGCACGCCTGCCGCGCGACGATTTTGGCGTCGGCCAAGGTCGGCGACAGATCGCGGCACATCGCTTCAAGCCGCTCGATCGCGCCCGAGTCCGGAGCGACTGCGGCCGGGTCGAGCGGCAGCGGCGTTTCGCTCGAAATCGCGCAGACATAGGTCGTGCCGTCGCTGCGCGGGAACAATTCGGGCGATTGCACCGCACCCGTTGTCTCGCGATAGTCGCAAAACAATGCTTCCGCCGGTATCTCGGTCCCGGTATCGAACACGATGCTGTGGCCCTTGAGCCCAAAGACCGGCGGCAGCGGCAGCCAGTCGGCGGCGAGGATCGACCACGGCCCCATCGCGATCACGACGGCATCGCCGGCGATGGGCTGGCCATCGACGACGACCCCGGCGAGCCTTCCGTCACGATCCCGGGAAAGACCGGTGACCCGGCCGATGCGCAACTCGGCGCCCCACGCCTGAGCCGCTCGCATCATCGCCCCGGTAAAGCGCGCCGGATGCACCTGGGCTGTGGTTTCGGGGGTGCCGAGCTGGTGCCTGACGATCGTCCCAGGCGAGAGCCAAGCGAGATCGTAGCCGCCACGGCGGCGCACCGGCCCGCGCTGGGGCGCCGCAAGGCCACCATAGGTCATCAGCCGGCGATAGTCCCAATTGTCGCCGACCGTCCGCGCGAGTTCGGCATGCAGCGCAAAACTGCGCCGCACCAGCGCCGCGAGCGGGGTGCCGTCGCACCAATCCAGCGCCAGAAAACCGCCCGATTTCCCCGATGCCGCGCAGGCGAGCCCGGTCCGCTCGATCACTGTCACGGCTACACCGCAACGGCTCAGAAAGTAGGCGATCGAGGTGCCGATGGCCCCGCCGCCGCAGATCAGCACTCGCATCGCTCTCCCGTTCCGGTGATCCCGTTGTTGAAAGCCGGGTCGGTCGGCTCTGCGCGATCGCCCGAAAGTATGCATCCGCCGTTGACCAGCGATCGAATATGGACTCGCTGTTAATGATTCGGCAATATCAAGCCGGTATCTCTTGTTGCGGTACGGTGAAATGAGGCTAAGGGGATCCTCTGCCGTCGCGCTTCTGATTTGCGCCGTTTTTGCCGCGGTACCAGCCAAGGCGGCGTCATGCCGGGTTAACAAACACGATAGCGGGAACTGTTTCAAAACGCCGGCCGCGCTCAATTTCAGCGCGGTGCCGGACATCTCCCGGCAGATTGTCAGCGATGAGCCCGCCTCGGAAACGCCAAAAACAAGTGTGCTCGAAGCCCCTCCGGTCACCAGCTACACGGGTCCGACCGTCGGGGTCAGTTCGATGGCTCACGCACCGACGGTAGGCTATTATTGGTCGTTCGAGCCGGACTCGAACAACAAATAAGGCTGGAGTCACGCGGCCCGGTGTTGCGATGGGTAGGACCGGCATGGGCGCGTCCGGGCGCGGTACGATGTCATGACCCGGCATGTGACGACACTGCGCTTCTCTGGTTCGCGGGTAGGGTGCGACGCTGAGCGGCATGCGACGAGCCTCGCCGGCCGTGAGTGGCCGCGAGCGAGCCGCCGATCTCGGCGTCCTTGTGCTGGGTCTGATCCTTGGGATCTGCGGCGCGAGCGCGCTGATGACAGCCGCTTTGCGCGTGCCTCACAACCCGCGGGATCTGGTTGCCGCCGGTTTGTATGCGGTCGGTTTGATCGCGATGCTCGGCTTCTCCCTGCTTTATCGCTCAGCGACCGAGGCAGCGCGTCGCCGGTTTCTGCGCCGTCTCGATCATGCCGCAATTTTCGTGATGATCGCCGGCTCCGCCACACCATTTGCGCTGATCGGCGGCGGCATGCACGGCGCCCTCGGCGCGGCGGGCCTCTGGGCAGTGGCGGTGATTGGTGCCGCCTTTAAATTGCGCTTTCCGATCGGCGGCATTCGCCGCTCCGCGGCTTTGTATCTGGTGCTCGGCTGGGCCGCCCTGTTCACGATCGGCCCGGCATTCCGAGGCGAGACCGCAATGCTGATCGCGGCTGGTGGCATACTCTATTCCGCCGGGGTTCCGTTCCTGTTGTGGTGGCGGCTACCCTACCGCTTGGCGATCTGGCACATGTTCGTCCTTGCCGGGGCAGCGTGCCAATACGCGGCGATCCTGGGCCTCATCGCTATCCGGTGAGGGGGGCGGTGCCGGCGCGAGGCTGTTCAGCTGCCGCCATTGCCTTCCAACTTCGCTTGTCACATGCACATCATGAGTCGGTCGCCGAGCGCGGGTTTTGCCAATCAAGGGATTTTTGTGCAATGGGTCGGGCGAGGCAACAAATCCGCCGCACATAATCCGATGAAGTCGAGCGGTTCGGATCGCCGCGCGGGCAAGCAAACCTCTTCTATTGCATAGCGCCAAGGCCGCTCAGAATTCGCCGCTGCGGTAGGCGTCGTCGAGGCGTTTTTCGTCCTCGGCCGAGGGTTCTTCCCAGGCTTCGCCGCGGCGGCGCAATGCGCCGGTGAAATTGGCCGGGCGCTTTTCATTAAAGGCGCGGCGGCCCTCCTCGCCATCGATCGTGGTCTGGATCAACAGCGAATTGATCAGGCTCTGGATGTGCCAGGCCTGATCGGTCGGCAGGTCGCCAAAGCGCACGACAAATTCCTTCATCATGCGCACCGCCACCGGCGGCAGGGTGACGATGTGGCGGGCAATCTTTTCCGCCCGCTCCATCAGTTCGGCATGCGGCACCACCTCGTTGATGAGACCGATGCGCAACGCCTCCTCGGCGTCGACCGGCTCGTCGGTCAGCAGCATCTTCATCGCATCGACATAGCGCAATTGGCGCGCGAGCAACGTCGCCCCCGGCCCGTGACCAAGCCAGCCCTGCGTCGTCAGCGCGAATTTGAAGCGGGCATGCTCGCGGCTGGCAATGCGGATATCGGTCGACGACAGCAGGATATAGAGCCCGGCGCCGGCAGCCCAGCCGTTGACCGCGGCGATGACCGGTTTCCACACCCGCGGGTAATGGTCGCCCATGCGGCCATCGACGCCGGTCTTCTGACCGTGCACGGTACCGGCCAGCGGCCAGAAGATCCGCTGGGTGCGCAGATATTCGCGTTCTTCCTCGGTGATGTTCCGGCGCGGCGCCAGATTGTGACCGCCACAGAAATGGCGGTCGCCGGCCCCGGTCAGGATCGCACAGCGGATCTCGCGGTCTTCCCACAAATCGATCCACGCCTGTGAAATCGCGTCCGAGGTCGGCTTGTCGAGAATGTTCGCCTTGTCCGGATTGTTCAGCGTGATATAGGCGACGCCGTTGCGCTTTTGGTAGTCGATCGGCAAATGGGCCTCCTCGGGCAGCAGCTATGATGCGACATCAGCCGGCGCGCTAATGCGACTCCAACCGGCAATTTTCTTTTCTCATCGCCCCGGCGAAAGCGGGGGCCAGGGATGCAGGCGCAAACTGCGCCCCCCGGGACAGGCTCGGGGTGGCCACTGTCACGGGTGTGACAACAAAGAACGAAGCGAAATCGATCTAGCGTATCAAATCTGACACTTGGTGCCCGCGATTGACGGCGGCGATGATTTTATCGGGCTCTGCGGTCCAGACGAAGGGCTTGGGCTCATAGTTGGCCTCGGCGATGCAGCGGTTGATGGCGGCCTGAGCTCGCCGACGGAGCCGAAGACGCCCCGTTTGAGGCGGCGCCTGGTGAGCTTGGCGAAAAAGCCCTCGACGGCATTGCGCCAGGAGCAGGAGGTCGGGGTGCAATGGAAGGCGAAGCGCGGGTGGCGGGCGAGCCAGGC
>DATJLK010000245.1:0-13708 GCA_035509615.1 Allostellaceae bacterium
CAAGACGACTTTCGAGGCCGAGGCGTATTGGCGTGATGTCGGCACGATCGACGCCTATTGGGCCGCCAATATCGATCTGATTACACCAACCCCCTCGCTCGACATCTACGATCCGAACTGGCCGATCTGGACTTACCAACAGCAGCTGCCGCCGGCCAAATTCGTTTTCGACGACGACGACCGCCGCGGCATGGCGGTCGATTCGATGATTTCGGGCGGCTGCATTGTCTCGGGTGCGACCGTCCGGCGCTCGCTGATGTTTTCCAATTGCCGGGTCAATTCGTTTGCCAAGACCCATGAGGCGGTGTTGCTGCCCGAGGTCGACATCGGACGCCATGCCCGCTTGACGCGGGTCGTGGTCGATCGCGGCTGCCGGATCAAAGAGGGGCTGGTAATCGGCGAAGACCCGGAATTGGACGCCAAGCGCTTCTACCGCACCGAGTGCGGCATAACCCTCGTCACCTCCGAGATGATCGCGGCCCTGGACGGAGGCTGAGATCGGCCGCGCACCACCATGAAACTTTTCCGGACACGAAACTTGTCCTGGCACGAAACTTTTCCGGGGGCGTCCGTCGATGAATCCCGGACTTGCGCAGCGTGGCCACCGGACGACGGCGACACCGCGACGGTTTGCCGATAGGCTCTCAAGGCGGCAGCAAAAAACAGGGGGCGGAATGTCGGTTAGTCGTATTGCAGCCAGTCCCGGCCGCGCGGCGGACGGCTATCTCGCGCTCCCCGCTGCGGGGAGCGGCCCCGGGATTTTGGTGCTTGTCGACGATCGTGCCGATGATGAGATGCGGCAACTCATCGATCTTTACGCTGCCGAGGGCTATGTCGCGCTCGGTGCGCCGGCGCACGAAGCAGATGACGGCGATGCTGCGGCCATCGCCGCATTGCGCGATCGCAGCGAATGCATCGGGAAAGTCGCCGCGCTCGGGTTTGGCCGCGGAGGCTTGACCGCATTGCGCGCCGCTGCTGAAAAGCGCGTCGATTGCGCCATCTGCTATGCCCCCACAGACATCGAGACGGTCATCGAACTGGCTGCGCGGATCGCGTGCCCGGTGGTGCTGCATCTGGCAGGCAACGACCCGGCAATCTCGCCCGGCACGGAAGCACGGCTGAAGGCAGCATTCGCGCATCGCGCGAGCGCTCCTTCCCATCCCGCTGGCGAACGGCGGGACGGCAGGACTGAGGCCGGCCTTTATATCTACGCCGGCGTCGGGCCACGGTTTGAACAAAAGAGCAGCGCTGATTTCGACCGGGCGGCGGCCGGATTGGCGCATTCGCGCTCGGTCGCGCTGTTGCGGCGGGTGATTGGTCCGCATTACGACCTGGAAACGCTGTGGGAGGCGCATATTCGCTACGAATTCGAAACCCGCGATGTCGCCGCGACGATGGCGACGATGATCGATGAGCCCTATGTCAACCACGTGCCGGTCATGACCGGCGGGGTCGGCCAGCGCGACCTCGCGCGCTTTTACGCTGATCATTTCATCCCGAAATGCCCGGCCGACATCGCGATGGTGCCGGTTTCACGCACCATCGGCGCCGATCGCGTCATCGACGAGATGGTGGTGTCGTTCACCCACGATGTCGAGATCGACTGGATGCTGCCCGGCGTCGCGCCAACCGGACGGCGTGTCGAAGTGCCGCTGGTTGCAATCGTCGGTTTTCGCGGCGACAAGCTGTGTCATGAACACATCTATTGGGATCAGGCCAGCGTGTTGGTACAGATCGGCCTTCTCGACCCGGGAGGACTGCCTGTCGCCGGAGCCGAAACTGCCAAGAAGCTGCTCGACGAAACCCTCCCCTCAAACTCGCTGATAAAAAGCTGGGCCGGCAGCACGCGCGAAGACGGCTGAAACTGTCGTGGGGCGGGTTCAGCGGTGGCCGCCGCATCCCGCGCCGCAGACCCGCCGACATTGATCGCGGGGAAAGCATTCCGCGAGGAGTTGCCCGGCCCGCCACCGGAACGGTCGCCGGGACGCGCCGTTTTGCAGCAAGACCTTGCTTGCGGCTCTGGATGCGCCTCAGTCCACCAAAGGAGAGCGTTGGATGGCAACGATACCCGACAACTATCTCGATCTCATGCAGCAGAAAATGGCGTTCGCCGAACTCGCCACGGTGATGCCCGACGGCACGCCGCAGGTGACGCCGGTATGGTTCGATTTTGCGGCCGGAAAAGTGCGTGTAAATACTGCGAAAGGGCGGGTCAAGGCGCGCAACCTGAAGCCGGGCGCTCCGGTCGCCCTGGCGATTCTGGATCCTGATAATCCCTATCGCTATCTTCAGATCCGCGGGCGGGTGGTCCTGGCGACCGAAGCCGGCGCCGACCCGCATATCGATCAGCTTGCCAGGAAATACCTCGGCAAGGACACCTACCCGTTCCGCCAGCCCGGTGAAGTGCGCATCATGTACGAGATCGAACCCTTGTCGGTGTCGGGCATGGGCTGATCTCGGTCCGCGGCAGCAATCTATGATCTTAAGCGCCCGTTCACCCTGCTGAGGTTATGTTCGCCGACCGACCGGCCAAGTCCGGGCGGAGATCAATTCTGGATCAGAACGAGCGCCGACCCTGTGTCTTCAGTAGCGACGACGGCAGCTGTCCTGGGATGCGTGATCGCCGGATCGTTGCTCGGGATGTGGTTCGGCTGCCGTTTGCCCGAGCGCCACCGTTCTGCCGAATCGCATGAAGCGGTCAAGCTTGCTACCGGCATGCTGTCGGTACTGGCGGCGCTGGTACTGGGTCTGCTGATCGCGAGCGTCAAGAACGCATTTGATACCACCGACGCGCAGATCCGGCAGTTCGCGACAAACTTGATCCTGCTTAACCAAACGCTCACCGATTATGGACCGGAAACAGCCGAAGCGCGCAAGATGCTGCGCCATTACACGGTGCTCGCGCTTGCCGACAACTGGCCCGACGACAAGGCCTCTCCAATAAAGATCGAGGATGTCGAGGCCGGCAAGCTGCTCGACAAAGTCCGCGCCACGGTATTGCGGCTGCCGGACGACAGCCGCAACCGCGGGGCGCTGCGTGCCGACGCCGCGTCTTTGATCGAGAATGTGCTAAAAACGCGCATGCTTCTGATCGAGCGATCCGAAAGCTCGATCAATCCATTGTTTCTGGAGATCCTGGTCGCCTGGATCACGCTGATCTTTGTCAGCTTTGGCTACACCGCCCCGCGCAACACGACGGTCATGACAAGTTTCGTTTTGAGCGCGGCGGCGCTTGCCGCCTGTATCTTTTTGATCGTCGAAATGGACACGCCATTCGAAGGCGAGATCACGGTATCAAGCCGGCCGATGCGCAGCGCTCTCGCCCATATGACCCCCGCGCCGGACCCGGCGATGCCGGCCCGCTGACCGAGCGGGCGTCATCAGCCCCGCGCCATCCTTGACCGCGCCATTCTGTCTTATTTGTTCAACACCTGGATGCTGAACGGCCGCAACGCCGTGCTCTCATTCCTGATGTAATTTGTCACCTGAGTGATTTGAGAAACCGTCGCCGACGAGATCACGCCGGTCGTGCACGTAGCCGGAGTGTATTTGCCGGTGACGATCACATAACTGCCGAGATCCTTGACCAGGTCGCAGGTGCACAGGGCTGCTTCTGGATTGTTTTTGTCGATCAGGCATGGCTTGTCCAGACACCAGGCCCATGGCCGATTGTTCGAACACACTGCGTAGCTGTGAACCGGGTAATAGCGCGACCGGATCTGCCGACCGGCAGTCGTGTCCCTGACGCCCTGGCATGATTGCTGTCCGGCGGAATAGCCGTTATTGACCGTGCAGTGACAAGCGACCTGCTTGTCGTTTCCGGGGATCGGATCGCATGGCGCGATCGTGCACAAGGCGAATGTCCCCTCGCAGATTTTAAACTGTTGTGCTTGCACGGACGAGGCGGACATCGCGCCGGCCGTAATCGCGACGCCCAGCAATATCAGAATTTTCAGTTGCATCGTCGCAGCTCCGCATCAGCAACGGTTGTTGTTCCAATAGGGATAAGCTAGCGATATGATCAAGACAAGTTATTACCCATCCCTTGTTTTCCGTCACCCCGCGAAGACGGGGGTCCAGTGCCCGCTTTCACCGACATAAACGGTGATTGTGCGTCGGGAGCATCTGTCAGAATCGGACCATTAGCAGCGGCGGTTACCGGGTCAAACTCGCGTGACCCCAGTCACACCGGCCCTCAAGCCTTGAGCGCGACCGATCGCCCCAATATCCGACTTGTCTTCCGGCAATCGGACCGCGAAGCTGCGCCCAGGCATCGGGCAAGAGGTTGAAAGCGGGCATATGATCAGAACACGGCCGACCAATATCGATTTGGCCGCGGCGCTTGCCGAGGCGGAAGAGCACTATCGCGCCGCAAACCCGAAAAGCTTTGCCCAGCATCGCCAGGCCTGCGCGGCAATGCCGGGCGGCAACACCCGCGCTTCGATCCATGCCGATCCGTTCCCGCTGACAATCGCGCATGGCGAGGGGGCGCGGCTGTGGGATATCGACGGCCACGAATATTCGGATTTCCTCAGCGAGTTCACCGCCGGCATTTTTGGCCACTCGCATCCGGCGATCCGGCGAGCGATCGAAGAGGCGCTTGATTATGGACTCGATCTGGGGGGACACAACGAGGCCGAGGCGCGGTTTGCTGCCGCGGTGTGCGCGCGATTTCCATCGATCGAACTCGTCCGGTTCACCAATTCGGGCACCGAGGCCAATCTGACCGCTGTCAGCGCCGCTTGCGCCATCACCGGCCGTCGCAAGGTTCTGGTGTTTGCCGGCGGCTATCATGGCGGCGTGTTCTATTTTCGCGGCCATGGCAGCGCGATCAACGCCCCGTTCGATTATCTGCTCGGCCGCTACAACGACCTGGACGCGGTCGCGGAACTGGTTCGACCCCACCAGAGCGAGCTTGCCGCGATCCTGGTCGAGCCGATGCAGGGTTCGACCGGGTGCATCCCGGCTGAGCGCGAGTTTCTCGCCGGCTTGCGCGAATTGGCAGACGCGACCGGGGCGGTGCTGATTTTCGACGAGGTGATGACCTCGCGGCTGGCCCCCGGCGGCCTGCAGGCAGAGCACGGCATTCGCCCTGACTTGACGACATTGGGCAAATATGTCGGCGGCGGCATGAGCTTTGGCGCCTTTGGCGGGCGCGCCGACATCATGCGGCGCTTTGATCCGCGCCGCCCCGATGCGTTTCAGCACGCCGGGACCTTTAACAACAATGTATTGACGATGAACGCCGGTTATGTTGGCCTGACCGAGATCTACACACCCGAACGCGCCCGGGCGTTGAATCGATGGGGCGACGAGCTGCGCGACCGGCTGAACGGAATCGTGCAACAGCACGCGCTTTCCATGCAGTTTACTGGCCGCGGCTCGATGATGTCGGTGCACATGACCGACAGCCCGATCCGCTGCGAAGAAGATGCCTTGCGCGGCAATGGCGCCTTGCGCGATTTGTTCTGGTTTGATCTTTTGGCATCAGGCATCTGGTTTGCCAAGCGCGGCATGTTCGCATTGTCGATCGCGCTTGACGACACTGATGCCGATGAGCTCGCCGGTGCGGTCGAGGACTTTGCGCAAAGCCGCGCGCCGCTGTTCGCCGTCGCCAAAGTTGATTAGGCTTGATCCACGGATCGGATCAGAGCGCCGGGCGCTTCGATCCGATAGGATTATGGTCTTATGCGAAGCAGCCTGCTTAATGGCTGTAATAGCCCATTGTTCCGTCGATCGAGCCGCCGATACGGATCGAGGTGTCGGTTCCGGGGATCAGAAACGAGCGCGGAAAGCTCCCGGAACCGGCCGCAGGCACCGCCAGATTGCCAGGCTGCTCCCCGCTTTGCGGCGCCGGCTGCGCAAGCTGGTCGATGCGCGACTGGATCGATTCCTGGTTGGCGGGAAGCTTGTTGAGATCGCCCGCATTTGCGACCGGCGCCACGGCCAGTGACACGGCCGCCGCAACCCAACCCGTAGCCACCAAGCTGATCGCTGCAATCGACTTCATGATTAGCGATACCTTGCAAGACCGAGCAGAACCATCGGCACGATATCGCTGTGTGGCAGCAAAGTGAATGCGGTGATCGATCATCGGTGCGGACCAACCGAAATCCTGACAGCGGCCCGCCCGCCACATCAAGATACACTTGGCCCTTGGCCGCCGGTGTCCCGATCAAAACGCCGACCACACCGGGCAAGGCCGGTGCCCACGGCCGGATCCGTCCTGGTCTTCGCCGGGAAGGCCCCGGCCGTGATGGCAAAAGAACGGCCCCGCGCTGCTTCCTCCGAATGCGTCCAGGCACCGGACTAGAATTTGACGCGGAACTCGCCCATCAGGACTTGTTCCTGTCCGGTGAAATTGGCCACGACCCGCCGCTGGCCCCATAAATATTCGAGGCCGGTATCGACAAATGCGACGGGGCTCCAGATCACATTGAAATTGACCGCCTGCAACCGATTGTTCGCGACCGTCGATTCGACCGGTCCGACGAGCTGCGAGGAAACGTTGGCCTGCCAGTAACCGTAATCCAGGGTTGATCGCAGGTTTGAGAGCCACCAATGCTGATAACCGGCGACGCCGCCCACTTCCATGATCGGGCTGACCAAGACATTGGCCGCGGCCGCAGCCGAAGTCGGCGTCACCAGGTAATTGGTTGCGAGATCCCCGCCGGTCGCATTGGTCAGATAATGGCCAATGGCGTTGCCGACGGTGAACTGCCATTGGAAATCGTCTTTGCCCCAGCCGAACCAACCGGGTTTGACGTCGCCAGAAATGCCCCCGCCGTAACCGACAAACTGCTGGTTCACATATCTGCCGTCGTTGATTGTCAGTGTCGGACGGAGCACGCCGCGAAAATCGACATGACCCCAGGGTTGGGCCCAATATGAAGCGAAGGTCAGATCCGGCGCCGAGCTTTTTGTCGGGTTGAACGTCAACGTACAGCCGGCGGTGTTGGTAACGGCAAGCCCGTTCTCGACGCAGATGCCGCTGCCGCCATTGCTCGCCGGGACGAGGCCGGACGTCGTGTTCACCACCTGGTTTGTCGAGTCCGTGGCGATTTTGCCGGCCGGCGTCAGGATCTCGGTTGACGGCTGCTCGGCCGCGGCCGACCAGGAACTTCCCCAGGGCCCCTCGTAAGTGTAGCGGACCTGCGGTATGCGCTGCGGTCCGGCGATACCGGGGGGGGCCGTCGTCGCCGAGAGTTTCGGGTTCGGCCGCCGGGTCGCGAAAATTCGAATTGGCCTGGCCGGCGAGAAACCCGCCCAGCGTCCCAAAGGCATAGCGCATCCGCGGGATCAGCGGGTTGTTGACGCTCGACAGACCATTCTCACCGGTCGCGCTAAAGTTGTTGGTCCCCTTGAAGTCGATTTCAAGAAAGGTGCGCGCCTCTCCCCAAGCTGTCGGCGTCCGTGTCTCGACGTTGAACCGCGTTTTTTGCGGGCTTTCGAAAAATACGCCATTGCCGCGCGAGCTTTGGACATTAACCGGTACCAGATTGCCGGCAGTCGGATAGCCGGGCACGGTGCGGCCGCCGAGCTGGAGCGGTTGTGTCTCGAGATTGCCGTCGATTTCGGTGGTGACACTGGGCACGCCGTTGGCCGACCCGTTCTGCAGGTAGTAAACCAGGGTTTCATCGATAAACCCGCCGACACGTATCGATGTCTCGGTTCCCGGGATCAGGAACGAACGCGCAAAGCTGCCGGCGAGAGGCGCTCCCGGCACCGCCGGTGTGCCGATCTCGCCGACGCCGGCGCCCGGGCTGGGCGTCTGGGCCAGCTGATCGATCCGCGCCTTGAGCAGTTGTTGTTGCTGGTCGAGCACTGCCTGTTGCGCACTGAGCGCGGCTTGATTGGCCCGTAGATCCGCCAGTTCGTCGGCATGCGCCGCAACGGCACCGACAAGCAGAATACCGACTGCCGCGAAACTGATTTCCGAAGCAGCTTTCCGGTTCGGCTTCATGACTCTGCCTCGCGATTGAGCATCAGCGAGCGCAGACTATTCAGGGTTTATGACATGCTAATGATACTCGTGCTGTTTTCGTCTCATAGGGGTCAAAATATCACATTATATTTATAAATAACTGTTATAACTGTATTTAATTACAGCATTGTTACTACTAAGATCGTAGTCATGACATTGAAACACGAGCGCGATCGGTTGCCGATGCACGGCCGAGGGCACCCGCCTTGTGCCCGCAATGGGAATTAAACAAGCCCTCAGCAGCCGGCTTGCGTCGACCGTGCGAACGCCCCGCTTCCGGGCTCTACCGATAGCTCACGATAGCCATCGAAAACAGGACCGAGCCTAGCCGGGGCTTGCGACCAGCATCAGCGGCGACGGCAACCGACCTGTTGAAAAGCGGAGCCCAGAATCAGCGGCCGGTGACGCGGTAGACCGCATCTATTGTCGACGGACGATCGGCTTCGACGATGCCGCGGGCGACGAGGTCCAGCAGATGCGCATGCACCGACCGGCCGGCGGCGCGATGCAATCCGGGGCTCAGCCCGATGTAAAGTTTGTCGACAATGGCCGCGATGCTCTGCGGGCCGGCGGCAAGACAGTCGAGGATGCCGGCTTCGCGTTCGCGGCGATGCGCGATAAAGGCCCGGACATGCCGGTGCGGCGCGGTGATGGCCGGACCGTGCGTCGGCCAATAGACCGCCTCGCGCCGGCCGAGCAGTTTGTCGAGCGAGGCCATATAGGCGCTCATCTCGCCATCGGGCGGGGCGATCACACTCGTCGACCACCCCATCACATGATCGCCGCTGAACAGGACGCCTTGCTCGGGCAAGGCAAAGCATAAATGGTTGGAGGTGTGACCAGGGGTGTGCACCGCCTCGAAGCGCCAGTCGGCGCCTTGGATCGCGTCGCCGTCGTTCACCGTCACATCGGGGACAAAATCCCAGTCACCGCCCTCCTCGGCACCGGCCTCGCCGCGCCGGCCGCCGGCATGCGGGCCAAAGCCGTAAGTGGCGGCGCCGGTCGCCGCCTGAAGCGCCCTCGCAGCCGGCGAATGGTCGCGATGCGTGTGAGTGACCAGGATATGGGTTACCCGCTCACTGGCGAGCCCCGCCAGCAACGCAGCGACATGCTCGTCGAGATCGGGCCCGGGATCGATGACCGCAACCTGGCCCGCGCCGATCACATAAGTGCCGGTGCCCTTGAAGGTGAACGGACTCGGGTTGCGCGCGACAATGCGGCGGATCCCGGGCGCCACCGGTTCAAGCCGGCCATATTCGAACGAAAAATCGCGCAGGAACGGGATGACAACAGGCATAGTCGCGGAGAATACATGAGGTCGGCGGCGTTGTCCCGTCCGCCGACCAGCAACTAGGAGGGCGCGATGAAGATCAAATTGGATATCGACTGCACCGCCGAGGAGGCGCGCCGATTTTTCGGCCTGCCCGATGTGCAGCCGATGCAGGAAGCGCTAATGAAGGAGGTCCAGGACCGCATCAGCGCCAACATCAAGGCAATGGATACCAAGGCGATGATCGATACATGGATGCCGGCAGCGGTGAAGGGCTTTGAACAATTGCAGCAGTTTCTGTGGGCGCGCACGGCCGGAGCTGGCGAGAAAAAGCCGTAATCATGCCGGTCTCGTTGCGCACGGGGCGGTTGCGGCTGCGGCCCTGGCGCGAACACGACCTGGAGCCGTTCGCCGCGATGTCGGCTGATCCGGCGGTCATGGAGTTTCTGGTGCCGTTGACCGAGCCGGCGGCGTGCGAGGCCTGGGCGGTGCAGCTACTCGCCCATTGGCAGGATCATGGATTTGGCCGCTGGGTCGTCGAAATCCCCGATGAGGCGAGCTTTATCGGCGTCGTCGGACTGGCGGTGGTGCCCTACGAGGCGCACTTCACCCCGGCGGTCGAGATCGCCTGGCGGCTGGCGCGCCGCTATTGGGGCTGCGGCTACGCCACCGAGGCCGCCCGCGCCACCCTCGACTACGGCTTTCGCGAAGTCGGGCTTGCCGAGATTGTCGCCGTCACCGTGCCCGCCAATCAGCGTTCGCGCCGGGTCATGGAGCGGCTCGGCATGACGCGCGATCCGGCGGATGACTACGACCACCCGAACGTGCCCGCCGGGCCGCTGAAGCGCCACGTACTTTATCGGCGGCAGAGCCCTCGGCCCCGGCGATGACGATCCTGCTCGTCCGCCATGGCGAGACCGTGTGGAACTTGCAGCGCCGCTTTCAGGGCCGCTTTGATTCACCGCTGACCGCGCGCGGCGTGGCTCAGGCCCGCGCCCTCGGCCGGTTCCTCGCGACATTGCCGGAAGCCGTTGCGGCGCCGATCGTGGCCAGCCCGCAAGGCCGCGCCCGGCGGACCGCCGAGATCATCCGCGATGAACTCGGCGGCGCGGCGCTGAGCATTGATGAGCGGCTGCGCGAACACTCGCTCGGCGAGTGGGACGGCCTGACTTATCCCGAAATGGCAGCGCAGTTTCCCGATGTTTTTGACCGCGAGGACCGCCACGAATGGTATTTCCGGGCGCCCGATGCGGAAAGCTATGCCGTCTTCGCCGCCCGTATCGGTCACTGGCTCGCCGAACAGGATGAAAATGCCGCTGTCATTGCCGTCGCCCACGGGCTTGTCAGCCGCGTGCTGCGCGGCCTCTACGCCGGACTGCCGCGCACCGAGGCATTGATGCTGCCGGTCCGGCAGAACCGCATTTTCCGTCTGTCCGCCGGTATTATCGAAACGCTGGTCGCCCTACCCTAGCCTGGAGGTTTTGCCGGGCGCGGGTAGACTTCGTGGATGACGTCGTCAAGCCAATGCTGGGCAAGGCCCGGGACCTCGGCAATCTCCGCGGTCAATCCCGGGTTGCCAAAATCGTAGAGCACCGCGCCGAGGCGCTTTTCGCCCGGCATATCCGGCTGGATCGGCGCGCCGACCAGAAAACTCGACGCCGGCGACCAGATATAGCGAGTGGCGTCCCGTGCGAAGTCACGCGCCTTGTGCAGGTGGCCGCTGGCGACAACAGCGACCTGATATTGCCGCACCAGCGCCATCAGCGCCGAGCGTGGCTGCGGCTTGACCGACCAGTAGCCGGTATCGCCTTCTTGCGGGTCGTCGACAAACAGCGGGCGGTGCAGGAACCATGCGATCCGCCGACCCCTCCCTTCTCGCATGACCCGATCGAGCCAAAGTGCTTGTTCGATTTCTTGCGGCTCGCCGCTGCCGATCAGCATCGCGTCGAGCCCGATCAGGCGCCAACCGCCGGCGTCCGCACCGGCATCTTCGACCCAATGGTCGGGTCCGAAATGACGCCGCCAATTCGCCAGCCGCTCAGCGCTGACCGGCTGGCGGACATGCCGGGCGTCGCCGACATCGTGATTACCCGGTACCGCGCGCCAGCGGATGCCCAGCCCGTTCATCAGCCCGGCGCAATAGGCGAGGTCGGCTTTGACCCCGGCGCCGTCGACAGTGACATCGCCGGTATGGATCACAAGATCAGGGCGCTGTTCGGCGATCCACGATGCAAGCGGCGCCCAGTTGTCGGCGAAATGCGGCTTGCCCGGGCTCAGATGCGTGTCCGAGATCTGGACTACCCGCATGATTGCGCGTCACACAAATAGCCCGCAAGATCGCTCATTTGCATAAACACCTGCGAACAGCCGGCTGCGATCAACTGACCTGCATGGTCAAAGGGGCAATGGCTGCCGCCGCAAAAGCCGACGACGGGCATCCCTGCGGCCACCGCGGCGGTCACCCCGACGACGCTGTCCTCGACGACAGCGCACCGCGGCGGCGGCACGCCGAGTTCGGCCGCTGCCAAAAGAAACAAATCCGGCGCAGGCTTGCCGATCGCAACCTGGGTGGCGCTGAACACATGCGGCTCGAAAAAATGCAGCAGGCCGGTCAGCAGCAAACGCTCGCGCACCCGCGGCAAATGGCCGTTCGAGGCGACACATCGCGCCCTTGGCAACACCGTCAGCAATTCGGTGACACCGGGCATCGGCTTCAGTTCGCGTTCGAGGGCAAGCGCGGTGCGCGCCCGCATTGTCTCAAAGAACCCTTCGGGCAGGGTGCGGCCAAAGCGCGCCTCGACTGCGGCCGTCAGCGTCTCACGGTTCTTGCCAAAGCCGAGCAACAGCGCTTCGGCGGCAGTGGCCGGAAAATCCGCCTCGCTCAGGCACTCGCCAAGCAGACGCGCAAAGATGATTTCACTGTCGACGAGTACGCCGTCGCAGTCGAAGATGACGAGGTCGGGGTCGGGCACTCGACAGTTTCCACGGCAGCGCCGGCAATCGGCGCCTGAGGCCTATATAGCGAGCCTGAGCGCGCCTGGAAAGGTTGACCCCGCGGCGGACTACCGCCCTGAAAGGAACTTTGCTCGGTTTGGCTCCAGAGGGGCGCGGTCGCGCGGCTCAGAACAGAATGCCGGTCTCGACCAGGAGACGCGTTTGCGTGGTGGCTGTACCGTTGCTGCCAAAGGCGAGCCCATCGGTGATGCTGTTGGCCTTGACGAACGAAACTTCGCCGCGCGCGAAAAAGTAACGATACTGGTAGGTCGGCGTAAACGTGAACGAAAACGCGCCGCTGCCCGGTCCGTAGAGCAGATTGTTGGCGCCGTTCGAGCCGATGTATTCGAGGCGGCCGCCGAGGTTAAAGCCGCTACCAAGATCGTAATTGACCAATACGGCGCCGCCAATGGTGGATGCGCCCGGTCCGTAAAAATCGTTACCCTGGACATGGGTCGCCTGAAAGTACGGCTGAATGATCCACGGGTCGGCGTTATAGGTGTAAATCAAATTATAGATCTGTGAATTGTTCTGCAGAATCGGCGCACGCAACGTGTTTTCTTTGGTCAGCCCCAGGTTTCCACCGCCAACGAATTCAAAGGAATTCGCCGGATTTAAAGTATAGGTGACGGCGCCGGTGAGCCAGTTCCAGACTCCCGAATCAAAGCCATCGGTAAATGACAGCGATGCGGCCACCGGGCCCAAAGTATAATTGGCCTGAGCGCCCTTGCTGACCGCCGGCTCCTGGTTCCACAGCAAACCGCGCTCGATGTTGATGTTCTCGAACGAAAAGGTGTATTCGGCCCCGATCAGGGTCGGCAGCTTCCCGGCTTCGATCGAGAAATTGTCACTCGGGACAATCTTGGCAAAGCCTTGCGGGAACCACCCCCACAGATTGCCGGAAGGCGAGTTCTGGCCCCAGGTCGCGAGTTGGGTCGTGATATACGGCGCACCCAGCGAGGTGATCGAATAAGCACCTGCTTGCGCATAGAATTGGAAGAGGCCGTCGGTCTTTTGCACAAAGACCTGGCCGTTGTCGATGCCGCCGACGTTGCGGTTGTTGCCCGGCAAGACATTCGGCACCGGGTTGCTTTGCCATTGATAAAGACCGCTGGCGATACCGTCGACATAGATGTCGCCAAGCGGCCCGATCGTGTATTTGGGCGGCGGCAGCTGGATCGTCAGCGGTCCGGTGATCGACGGCGCGATCAGCGGAGAAGTCGGTGCGGCCGGTGCCGGAGCGGGCGCCGCTGCCGCCCCCGGCGGTGCGCCGACAGCCGGAGCGCCGGCGGGGGGTGTTGCCGCGGGCGGGGCCGGGGGTGGCGGGGCCGCCGGCAACTGCGCCAGATCGTCCGCCCATGCGGCAGTCCCGCCAAGGCTCAGCAGCGCCCACGTAAACGCAGCGCGCGAGATGGTGCCCTTCTTGCTCTTCTTCATCTGGAGAGAACCCCTCAATGATC
>DATJLK010000246.1:0-5511 GCA_035509615.1 Allostellaceae bacterium
TACGCCAAAGCGCGCGCCGGATATTGGGGGGGGCGCGCCGCCGAGGCCGAGGCCAAACCCGAACTCGCGGAAAAATGGTACGCCGCCGGCGCGGAGCACATGGCGACGTTCTACGGGCAGCTTGCCGCGCACCAACTCGGCAACGATGCGCCGCCGCATCCGGTGCCGGAACCCGTCCCGACCAGTGCTGAACGTGCAGCGTTCGAAGGCAATGACGTAGTGCAGGCGACGATGATCTTTTTTGCCATCGGCGACCGCCGGCACAGCAAGGAATTCCTGATGCACCTGGCCGACCGCGCAAACACCCCGACCCAATTTGCGATGCTCGCGACGTTGGCGGAACAGAACGGCCGCCTCGACTTGGGCATCGCGGTTGCCAAGCGCGCGATCGTGGCCGGCACCCCGCTGATGATCCACGGCTATCCGATCGTGGCGCTGCCTCCTGGAGGGGCCCCCGAGCCGGCCTTGCTATACGCCATCATCCGCCAGGAGAGCGGGTTCGATGTCAGTGCGATGAGCCCGGTCGGCGCCCGCGGGTTGATGCAGCTGATGCCGGCAACCGCGAGTTCCGAGGCTGGCAAGCTCGGGGAGCCGTTTTCGCTGCCGCGGTTGACCATGGACGGGATCTACAACGTAAGTCTCGGCCGCGGCTATCTGCAGCAGCTGATCGAGGATTTCGGCGGGTCCTATGTGCTGGCGATCGCCGCCTACAATGCCGGTCCCGGCAGGGTACACCAGTGGCTCGCCGAATATGGCGATCCGCGCGGCGGCAAGATCGACATGGTCGACTGGATTGAAACCATCCCGATCGACGAGACCCGGCTCTATGTCCAGCGGGTGCTGGAAAATCTTCAAGTCTATCGCGGCCAGGACGGCCGCAACTCCGCCTTTTCGCTGGTCAGCGATCTCGCCCGCTGAGCCGCCGTCCGCTTCGCGCTAGACCGTGATCGTATCGGATCGAAGCGCCTGGCGCGCCGATCCGTGAATCCTGGTCTAGGCAGAGACGGGCAGTTCGATGACGCTGTCATCGGGCAGGCGGCCCTGGGCGCGATACTGTCCGATCTTGTCGAGCAGGGGCCGGTCGGAAATCGCATAGAGCACCGCATCGCCGCCGCGGTTGACATGGCGGCGCCAGACAAAGCCGGGCACGACAAAGATGTCGTTTTTTTCCCATTCAAAGCTCTGGCCGGCGATTTGGGTGGCGCCGTGGCCGTCGATGACCTGATAGAGCGTCGCCGATGTTTCGCGCTTGTAGCGGGTCTCTTCCCCGGTCCGCAACAGCATTGCCCGATAGTCGATGGTCGGGAATACCGCCGCACCCGTCGCCGGGTTGACAAAGCGCAACGTAACGGCCTCGTAGGGGTCGCCGGCTTCGTTGCGCAGTTCGTCGAGACCGGCGCGCACATCCGCACCGCGATAGTGAAACAGCGGCGAGGTGCCAGGTCCAAACCCGCGCCTCTCGGCGGCAAAAGCCGGCACCAATCCACCTTTGCCATAAAGACGCCGCGAATAGCCGTCCGATTGTGTGACCGGCTGAGCGCGGACATTGCCTTCCTTGGCCCCCGGATATTCCTCGTCGAGCCAGACGCAGTCGAGAAATTCCATCAGCGGGAAATCGAGCACGTCGATCCATATGACCGGATCGGCGCCGTCATTGCCGTGGTCGTGCCAGGTGCCGTTCGGGGTCAGGATCAGGTCGCCGCGCGCCGCAATGCAGCGTTCGCCCTCGATCTTCGTGTAACCGCCATTCTCCGACAGGATCGTGCGGCTCGCGTTCGGAGTGTGGATATGGACCGGGGCAATATCGCCGGGATTATAGATCGAGACCGCACAGCGCATCGTGCTGGTAACCTGCAATCGGCCGCCAAGCCCGGGGTTGGTCAGCAGAAATTGCTGGCGTTCGGCAAACTCGATCGGCGACACGTCCGCGTTGCGAGCAACTTCCGCGATCCGGTCGAGATAGGGGCCGATCTCGCGCCAGCGCCAATGATGCGCCATCGGCTTCAGCTGAGCAGCGCCAACCCGGCCGGCCGCGATCCGGCCACTGGCCATCAGCCCGGTGTCGCGGAACCATGGCCGTTGTGCCGGGGCATTCGCCTGGGTGCGCAGCCAGATGTGAAGTGGAGCGGCCTCGGCGTTCAACCGCTCCATAGCCTCGCGTGCTGCAAGAGCCGCCGTCCGTGTCGCTGTCACCACGATCTTCCTCCCGCTCCTACGATGACAACGCCATTGCGCGCGTCAACAATGCCAGATCGGCGACGAGCCCCGCGTCGCGCTCGACCGCGTATTCGCTGCGACCCTCCTTGTTCTTTTCGAGGACCATCAGCAAAGCCGGGTCGTCGCCTTCAAAAACCCGCAGGTTGCGGCCGTCGTGGTCGAGTTCGGCGAGCTTGGCTTTGAGCGGTACCGGCGGCAACCGGTCGCAGACATCGATCAGCTCGATCAGCCCCTCAACCGTGATGCCGGCGTCTTCGACCTGTTTGCGGACTTCCTCGGCTGCCGCCCTTTGCTTTTGCTGCCGCGCCTCCTGGATGCGGGCCGCTTCATTGGCCTTTTTGCGGTATTCCTGATAATGCGGCGCAATCCGCTGAAGAAAGACCGGGGTCGGCCAGTCCTGGGTGTCGATCCAGCTCTTGGTCCTGGTCCAGGTGGTGGCGAGCCATTCGCGGATACCGGGATCGTGGATCTCGCGCATCCGGTTGGCGCGCAGCGAGGCCGCCCAGCGGATCTGCGTCGGCTCACCGTTCAGCGGCGGCAGGTTGCCCGGCTCGGGCGCCGGGGTTGCAGCGGCGGGTGCGGCCGGAGCCGTGACCGCGCCTTGAGCATGGCGCGCCTTGGCCAGTTCGAACTGGCGGCGAAATTCCGCCTCCCATTCGTCGCTGTCCTCGCTCGGGACAAACCCGCGACTGTCCCAGAAAAACCGGGTGGTGCTCGCGATCGCCTCCTCTCTGACCAGCCGCAAATCCATGGTCTTGTTCCCTCTCTTTTTGCCGAGTTTTGCCAAGGCTATCATGAGCGTCGAGATAGATGCGAGCCGGAGTGTCTGGCCCCGGCCCGAACCAAGGAGGACGCCTATGATCAAGAGCATTGGGCTTTTGACCCGCAAGGCCGGGATCAGCCACGAGGACTTTGTCAAACATTGGTATGAAATCCACGCACCACTTGCATATGCCGTGCCGGGGGTGCGCCGCTATGTCCAATCGCACATCCTGGGTGAGCGCACGCGACCCGACATCCCGACGACCGATGTCGAGATCGATGGCATTGCCGAGTTGTGGTACGACGACCAGGAGGCGATGAGCCGCGCCAACGGAACACCCGAGGCCAAGCGCCTGCACGACGACGGCGCGTTGTTCATCGGTCATATCAAGAGTTACGTCGTCGAAGAAAAAGTCATCATCCCGGTAGCGCCGGAGTGATCCCGATGCCCCGCTATCTCTCCGGCTTTGCCAACGAACAGGCGAGCGAGGCGTTGCCGGGTGCGTTGCCCAAAGGGCAGAACGCGCCGCAGCGCCACCCCTTCGGCCTTTATACCGAGCAGATTTCGGGGACCGCGTTCACCGCCCCGAGACGCGAAAACCGCCGCTCCTGGCTGTACCGGATCCGGCCCTCGGCGGCGCACCCGGCCTATCGCCGCATCGGCAACGGGCTGCTGCGCAGTTCGCCGTTCAACGAAACCGAGCCGCCGCCCAACCGGCTGCGCTGGGATCCGCTGCCTTTCCCGGACACGCCCGCTGATTTTGTCGATGGTCTCGTAACGATCGGCGGCAATGGTGACAGCGGCTTGCGCACGGGCATCGCCGTGCATGTCTATCGCGCGACCAAACTGATGGAGCGGCGCGTGTTTTTCGATGCCGACGGCGAATTGCTGATCGTGCCGCAGCAGGGCCGCCTGGTACTCAGCACCGAATTCGGCGAAATCGAGGCTGCCCCGGGCGAGATCGCTGTCGTGCCGCGCGGCGTCAAGTTCCGGGTCACCCTGCCCGAGGGCAAAGCCCGCGGCTATATCTGCGAGAATTATGGCGAGCTGTTCCGGCTGCCGGAACTGGGCGCGATAGGTGCCAACGGACTTGCCAATCCGCGCGACTTTCTGACCCCGGTCGCGGCCTTCGAAGACCGCGACGAACCGTTCGAGGTGGTCGCCAAATTCGCCGGCAATCTGTGGACCGCGGAATTCGATCATTCACCGCTGGATGTCGTCGCCTGGCACGGCAATTACGCGCCGTACAAATACGATCTGGCGCTGTTCAATACGCTCGGCACGATCAGCTTCGATCATCCCGACCCGTCGATCTTTACCGTGCTGACCGCACCTTCCGAACTCCTGGGCACCGCCAATTGCGATTTCGTGATCTTTCTGCCGCGCTGGCTGGTCGCCGAGCACACCTTTCGTCCCCCCTGGTTTCACCGCAACGTGATGAACGAGTTCATGGGTCTGGTGCAGGGCGCTTATGACGCCAAGGCGCAGGGTTTTGTCCCGGGCGGTATGTCGTTGCACAATTGCATGGCCGCCCACGGCCCCGACGCGGCGACCTTCGAAAAGGCAAGCACCGCCGAACTGAAGCCGCAAAAGATCGAGAACACGCTCGCCTTCATGTTCGAGACGCGATACCCGATCCGCCCGACCGGCTTCGCGCTCGCTACCCCGGCATTGCAGCGCGACTATGACGCCTGCTGGCAGAGCCTGCCAAAAATGTTCAAAGGCTAGGTGGCGCGTCGTTGCGGGGGCTCTGTTCGGGCCTGGCGCACCATCGGGCGGCCGATTGCCACACGCCGGGCAGATCGTCAAAAATCCGCCGAGTTATGGAGCAGCGGAAGAAATGGCGCGTTTGATTCGCGATATCCGACATGGAGCTTGCAATGAGCGAAGCAGAAGCCCGGGATCAGGGTGCGGCGGAGCAAACCCAGCATGCAGCCGAGACGATCGCCCGCGCCTCGGGTGAGGTGATCCGCGAGACGAGCGAGCGGCTCGGCGGGTCGGCACGCGAGGGCATGCGCCAGGCGAGCGCGGCCTCCAGTGCCGGCGCCGAGGCGGCGATGCGTACAACTTCTTCGCTTGCCGAGGGGATGCAGGACATTACCAAGGCATGGGCGCATTATGCCGAGGAGGTCATGCGCCAGACTTCGGAGGCGAGCCGGGCGCTGATCGGATGTCGCAGCCTGACCGAGATGTTCGAGATCCAGTCGGAGTTGCTGCGCGGCAATCTACAGGCGTTTTTGGACCAGAGCGGCAAGATTGCCGAAATCGCCGGACGCTTGGCGACGCAGCCGTTCGAGGCGGTCAAGCGGGTGAGCGAGGTCCCGCTGGACCGCTAGTCGGCGAATTCGACATTTGCTGCCGCGGCGTTGCATCGAGATTGATTCGTGGCGCCGGCCGGCGGGCGCGCGTTGACCCGTGAGTCTTTCGCGCGGCTGAGCTATCGGCTAGAGGTCGGGTGGCGGCGATGGCGACAGCGGGGCGGCGGTGATCGATCTTTACACCTGGGCGACGCCAAACGGGCACAAGGCGTC